>CAILDT010000923.1 GCA_903833025.1 uncultured Bacteroidota bacterium
AATATGCGATAGAGAATAAACTAGGCGGAATTATGTTTTGGCAACTATATGATGATAAATTTCATAATGGATTGCTCGAAACGATTTACAAGAATAAGTAAAATATCGGTTTGAAAACTCATTTCATCTGTTAAAAATAATACTCTAACGATTAATAATGTCAATAAATTAATTTACCTTAGCCGAATAATAAAAAATTGCCCAGTGGTGCAACCAATTGGGACGCTTTTGCGTCTTACAAAAAGAATGAATAATGACTGATGAGGAAATAGTTGATGGCTGTTTAAAGAAAAATACAATTGCTCAAAAGCTATTGTATGATAAATTTGCCAAAAAAATGATGGGAGTTTGTTTGCGTTATTGCGATAATCAGGAAGAGGGGGAGGATGTTTTACAAAATGGTTTCATCAATGTGTTCGAAAACATTAGTTCTTATAAAGGTACAGGTTCTTTGGAAGGTTGGGTTAGAAAGATAGTTGTAAATACTGCGCTTACAAATATCAGAAAAAACAAAAAGATGAAACACAATATTGAATTGGAACAGGTTGAATACACATTGACTTCTTCCAATGATATGGGTGATAGCTTTGCGGTTAAAGAGTTATTGAAAATAATACAAACATTGCCCGTTGGATTTAGAACTGTTTTTAACCTTTATGCAATTGAAGGTTATTCGCATAAGGAAATTGGGGAAATGTTAGGGATTTCGGAAGGGACTTCTAAATCGCAGTATTCTAGGGCAAAAGGATGGTTACAAAAAATAGTACAAGAGCATAAATAGAACATAAATAATATATTTTATGGAGAAAAAAAGCATAGAAGATTTATTCAAAGATTCTTTCGAGGACTTTGAAGCAGAGGTAAATCCAAGTGTTTGGTCCAATGTTAAAACTGGACTAAAGGGAATTGGATTGGGATTTTTAGGAAAATCAATTCTTAACAAGATTGGTACAAACACGCTTGTTGCAATTGTTTCGTCGGCAGCTACTGTTGTTGGCACTGTTGCAGTAATGCACTGGACTGGCAATGCTGTGAAAAGCACTGAACAGGCAAAAACAGTTACAGCACCAACAATAGTTGAAAAATCAATAGTTGAAAAAGCGATAGAAACAAAGGAGGAAAAGCCACTTACTTTAAAGGAGGAAGCTAAACCGAGTGTTACTGTTGTGAATGATGAGCCAATGAAGGAAACAAAGATAGTAGTGGAACCATTTCATAAGGATAAGAAAAAAATACAATCGGTAATAAATACTTATTCCAAATCTACAGTATCTAATGTTTTTGCCAGTCCAGTTGGTGGCAGTGTTCCTTTAATAATAAATCTGTCAAATACTGGTATGGGAATAAATAATCGATGGAAATTCGGAGATGGAACTAAGGAAGAAAAGGGCGATAATCCTGTACACGTTTATATTACACCTGGAATTTATACTATTACTTTAATCTCAACAGATGCGAATGGAAATATTGCAATTGATAGTACACAGAAAATAGAAGTAACAGGTAACTCTTCTCTGGTAGCAACCCCAAGAGAGTTAACCCCTAATGGAGATGGTGTAAATGATGTTTTCTCTTTCAATGGTAAAAATATTATTAAAATGAGCGGACAAATTTTTGATAAGAAAGGCAACATCATTTTTGAATGCGACAAAGTTGGCGATAAATGGGAAGGTAAAAATAGAAATGGTGATGATGCTAAGGAAGGGCTTTATTATTACTATATGACTGCTGAAGGTAAGGATGGTAAAAAGTATGATCAAAAAGGTTATATAAAACTTACAAGATAATCACGTTTCAAATTACAAATAAAAAAACCGAACTAAATAGTTCGGTTTTTTTTTGCACTTTTGAAATATAATATGGCTATAATTAAATTATCAACAATAATAAATGCACCGGTAGAAAGATGTTTTAATTTTTCCAGAAGTATTGATTTGCATCAGGTATCAACAAGCAAAACAAAAGAAAGGGCAATTGCAGGTGTTACAAAAGGGCTTATTAACAAAGGAGAACAAGTAACTTGGAGTGCAAAGCATTTTGGAATATATCAAAAATTAACTGTGGAAATTATAGCTATGGATTCTCCAAATTCATTTGAAGACAGAATGGTTAAAGGTGCATTTAAAAGTATGAAACATCTTCATTTATTTGAAACGAAGGGGGAGCAAACTATTATGAAGGATGTTTTTGAATTTGAATCTCCTTTTGGATCTATTGGCAGATTGTTTAATAAATTAATTCTTACATCGTATATGGAACGCTTCCTGATGGAGCGTAATCAAATTATTAAAATAATTGCAGAATCGGAGGAGTGGAAAAAGTTTTTGAATTAATTATTATTACTAAACTTTCTGTGCTGATTTTTTCTCTTTATATTTCTCATAAAGCTGATGCACTATCCCGTCGGATAAACCTATTTGAGGGATGATAATCTTTTCTATTTCTGCTTTTTTAAGCACAGTTAATAATATTTTTGATGCTGGAATAATTACATCAGCACGGTCGGGGTTAAGACCAAGAGTTTGAACACGCTCTTCGTAAGTATAGGAATCAAGCACTTCATAAAGGTTTTTTAATTTAGTTGTTGCAACTGGTTTATTTAATTTTCTTCCTGACATTTTAAACAACTTATTTATATTACCTCCCGAACCAATTGCAATTAAAGGTTTGTACCCTTTAGTTATTTCCACTATCCAGTTTTTAAAATAACCCCAATACTCTTTATCAATTTGATTGTGCAACATCCTTATAGTACCAACATTAAATGATTGAGAAACTATTGCTTTATTTTTTGAGAAGAGTGTAATCTCCGTACTTCCGCCACCAATATCAATATAAAGATAATTGTTGCTTTTGTCGAGATGCTCTTCAATGTGATTGGAATAAATAATATCGGCTTCTGTTTTGCCATCAATAATTTCAATTTTTATACCTGCTTCTTTTCTTACTCTGTCCACAATATCATATCGGTTTTCAGCGTCACGCATTGCGGAGGTAGCACAGGCGCGATAATCTACAGCATCGTAAACATCCATTAAGTGTTTAAATGCTTTCATTGCGGTAACTAACTTCTCTTCTTTTTTTGCTGATATTTTGCCATTTAGAAATGAATCTTCGCCCAAGCGAATAGGCACACGAATTAGTTCTGCTTTTTTGTAGGTAATTACACCACCTTCGTCGTACACGTTGCAAAACAGCAACCGAACTGCATTGGAGCCAATATCTATCGCGGCGAATTTCATTTGCTATTAATTCTTTTTTAGTTTAAATGAATTGTAAATATCATCCTGTGCGCGTACTTTGTTTTTACTTTCTGTTTTTCTGTAATCATTATTTTGCAAGCTACCGAGCACTCTTGCTTTGGTATTATCTGACAACAGAATATCCATTATTTTTTTTATTTGTTGCTGAATGTTCACATCATAAACAGGCACTGCAACTTCGGAGCGGTGGTCGAAGTTACGAGCCATCCAATCCGCAGAAGAAATAAAATATTTTTCGTCTCCACCATTATGAAATATAAACACGCGACTATGTTCTAAAAATTTATCTACAATACTTATTGCTTCTATATTATCGCTTAGCCCTTTAATGCCAGCAACCAGAGAGCATATACCACGAACGATTAATTTTATTTTTACTCCTTCTGAACTCGCTTCGTATAGTTTTTTTATTATTTCAGGGTCAACGAGGTTATTTAATTTTAACGTAATGGAAGCAGGGATATCTTTTCGGGCATTATGAATCTCTTTATTAATAAGCTGTGTAATACTTTTCCGCATTGTGAAAGGGGATACTAATAAATGTTTATAGGTTCCCACTTTTAAATTATCTGTATAAAAAGAAAATAGCTTTTCTGCTTCCTCTGTAATTCTTTTATCAATGGTTAGCAAACTATGGTCGGTATAAATTTTAGCGGTAACGCCATTAAAGTTACCTGTTCCCACGTGTGCATAATTAATTAGCTTGCCATTTTCTTTTCTGGTTATTAAAAATAATTTGGTATGAACTTTTAATCCGGGTACACCGTAAATAACTTTTGCACCTTCTTCCTGCAATTTATTTGCCCAATAAATATTCGATTCTTCATCAAAGCGAGCTTGCAATTCTATAACAGCAATTACTGTTTTCCCATTCTTTAGTGCATTAATAAGAGCTTTCACCACATTGGAATTATCTGCCACACGATACAATGTAATTTTTATGCTTTGTACTTTAGGGTCAATAGATGCTTCGCGAAGCAAATCAATAATATGGTCGAATGACTGATAAGGATAAGTAAGCAGTACATCTTTCTTCTTAATTATTTTCAGCAGACTTGTTTGGTCTTTAAAATCGGGGTGTTTGAGTGGCGGTGTTTTTTTATAACTTAATTCGGATGCACCCAGGTTGGGGAAATTAATAAAGTCTTTGAAGTTATGATACCTCCCACCCGGAATAGGATTTTCTTCCTTACCCAACTTTATCTTCTTCATAATGTATTGAAGAATATCAGGAGCTATTTCGCTATCATACACCAAACGTACAGGTTGCCCCTTTTTGCGGTCTTTGAGTCCTTTAGTAATTTTCTCTACAAAGCTTTTCGATAAATCATTATCCATATCAATCTCCGCATCCCTTGTCAACTTTATGTTGTACGCCTCTATCGAATCGTGTTCGAAATTTGGAAACACATCTTCCAAACAATAACGGATAACATCATCAAGCAGAATAATAAAGTTTTTGTCTTTATCTTTCGGTAATACCACAAAGCGTGATAGCACGTCAGTAGGCACTTCTATCAAGGCATATTTACTTTTCTTGGACCTCTCTTTATTTACAAATTTTATTATCAGGTAACCTAATTTGTCTTTTAAATAAGGAAATTTAGAAGTGTTATCCAACATAATTGGAAACAATGATGGAAGCACTTTATCTCTAAAAAATGTTTTTATAAACACACCTTGTTCAGCAGTGAGTTGCT
>CAILDT010000924.1 GCA_903833025.1 uncultured Bacteroidota bacterium
TGCCGCTTGAGAATATTTTCAATAATAGACGTATTGTATTCTTCGTGAATAAAGAGTTTGGGTACGTGCGCACTGTAAAACCCGTTACCGGCTTCTGTTCCTGAGATCACAGTCCCGATAGGGATATCTTGGTGATAAAATAACAAATCTCTTACTAAATAACTCTTACCAGTATCACGCCGACCGATTAATACGACGACGGGACCTTTATTTTCATCAGGTTTAAAGCTGATATCCTTCATATTAAATTTTTTCAATTCTAGGGTAATATTTTATTTTTCTTTAAGCGATGATTAAAATAAAACTGTTTCTACGCATAATCATTAAAAAAAACAACGACTTTAATATATAGTTTGATGTATCTTTTTTTGTGGCGGCTAGACACAAAAAAATATATGAGTTAAAATAAATTATAATTTAATATTTAGGATAACTAAATGGACTTTTCGTACAAGAAAAATGATAACCAACAATTATTTAAGAGTTTAGAGGAAAAGCCTGATTTTGGTATTCTAGTCCCGCAAAATTACATTCCGCTTTATAATCTTTACTTTTCATTATCTCAGACAAATAACAATAATATCATTTTAAATCAACATTGGCAATTAAACCGGCTAAATGCACAGGAAACAAATAATATATTTAAATGTAGTGTTAAAGGGGGTAATGATAAGAAAAAGGACACACGTAAGACCTATTTAAAATATAGTCCTTTGCTAGATCCATTGAAATATTTAATGGGGAAATATGATATCACTGACGAAACATTACTTAATTTGCCTGCATTTGAATCGACCAATTCTAATATTAAAGCGAGAGATTGTAATAATTCAGCCTATGTTGACAGTTTTTTCTCCTTTCTCTCGAGTAAATTATTACACGAGCATCAATTTGTACATGGATTGGATTTTTATGGTTCGTTTTTAGCCGAAAAAACCGATTTCCGTTTTAACATTATCGATGATATTGAAATGTTAAATGATTCGGCCTTTTTCAGGAAGAATGATAAAATTTTATATGAATTGGAAGATGTCGATATTGATGAGGGAAATGATGATACACGCAATTATAAGAAAAAGTTAACTATTTTGGACGACTCATCGGCTATTTCATTATCAGGCGCTGATCCTAATAATAAAGGTTTTTTGAATTTAGCGGATATTACGGATATAACAGAACTAGACTCCTTGTGTGATAATGACAAGATAGTCGATTTAGTCGCAGTAAATTTAGATACGGATATAATTGCAAATGCAAACAATAAAACACAATCGAGTCATAATACATCATGCTCTTCGCGGTCATCTAATACAACCGAAGGGGGGTCCGAATCTGCTTCGCTAGCCCCCTCACCCCCACATGAAGATGATAATGGATCAGAAGGTGGATCAGAAAGTGGATCAGAAGGTGGATCACAAGAGGGGTCACAAGGGGGTGAGGGGGATAATCCCCCTAGCGAAGCAGATTCGGATTCCCCTGATGAGGATTTACTTATTGCCAAAATTAAAAGGTTTCCAGTCCAAGTGATCGCTTTGGAGAAATGCGAAAATACATTAGATCATCTTATGACACATGGTGATATTAATGATGACCAATGGGAATCCATCGTTTTACAAATTGTATTCAGTTTAATTCTTTTTCAAAAGACGTTTAGTTTCACGCATAACGATTTGCATACAAATAACATAATGTATTGTGAGACCGATAAGAAATTTTTATATTATAAAGTAAATCACGTTTATTATAAAGTCCCCACTTTTGGAAAACTTTTTAAGATTATCGATTTTGGCCGAGCGATTTATAAATTTCGCGGTCAGCTACTCTGTAGTGATAGCTATCATCCGGACGGTGATGCGGCTACGCAGTATAATTGCGAACCGTATATTAATGAGAAAAAACCGCGTTTAGAACCGAATATGAGTTTTGATTTATGTCGGCTCGGCTGCGCCCTGTACGATTACTTGATGGATGAAGAGCCGACCAAAATTGTTCAGCTAATGCTGAATTGGGTGATGGATGATAAAGGCCGGAATATTCTCTATAAGAAAAATGGTGATGAGAGATATCCTGATTTTAAATTGTACAAAATGATCGCGCGAACA
>CAILDT010000925.1 GCA_903833025.1 uncultured Bacteroidota bacterium
TCTTTCGCTTTTTTATAGTGCGATAATTTGGCATTCTTCGTCTCCAATAATAACCGCAGCATTTCCTCATTTTGCGTAAATTTGGCTTCTATTGCATCACGCAATGCCTTTGCTTTATGTTTTCCATTTAAATCTGAATCCATGGAAACTTCTTTAGGTCTAATTAATTCTCCCTTTAATTTACCGCTTGTTGATGCTGCCGCTTTTGCAAGTTCTGGGTCTTTTGATAATTTTGTTCCGGATTCCGCAGTAAATGCCAAATAAAAATCGGGCGTGCCACGAAATTTTGACGCCTGATAATAGTGTTCTACGCTGTTCCATTGATGTCCATCCAGAACAAATGGTACAAGCCAACTATTATCCAATTTTTTACGCCAATTTTTAATGGCAGCAAGTTGAGAGAATTCACGCATCATTTCCTTTGCCAATTTTTCATTTGACCCTTTTCCGGGTACTTTATCCGCACTTGCCTTGTAAAAAATAAATTGAATATCATCATCATATAATCCAAGTATTTTTGCCTCAGACAATTCATCAAATTTTGCAACTTCTGCACGCGGATTCAGTGCCTTTAATTCTTGATTCAATTTAATAAAATCAGGTATCAATGAAAATACGCCAGAATTTTTTTCCATGCATTTTTCTGAAATTTTCTTTTTAATGTCATAAGGAATTTCATTAAATGTAAATATCTGTTTTTTTTTATAACCAATCAATTTATAATGATATCCATTATAATCTAATATAAAATAATAATCCGGTTTAAATTCTCCCTGCTGTTGTAAAATAGCATCATTTAGTTGGCCGCAATTGACTATATTGTTCATATCTTTTTCTTTCCAAGCCTCATGTGATAACAAAATAAATTTTACACGTAATATTCTCTCTAGTGTGGAAAGAGCCCATGTTTCACCCCAAAATTCACATGTTGTAATCCTCTTTTTAAAAGATTCCAAATCAGAAATATTTTTCATATATTCATATTCATGCATAATTTGTTGCGATACCTTTTTTTCGTTTAAAACACGTTCTCTTTGTTCGGATATTTGTTTTGCCGCATCTATAAATTGTTTTTTCTCGTTTCTATCCAACGTTTCACTAAAATGTTTCCGGAATTTTTCATATTCAATTTCTAGTTGTTTAATATGTTCGGTGTCTTTTATGACAGACTTTTTTGCATCTTCATATTGTTGTTTGTAATTTATAAATAATTCTTCATTCGCTTCTCCCGACAACTTTTTTCGTAAATTTTGTACAGTAGTTTGTTGTCCAATTTGCGAAAATCCATCGCGAATCGTTGCAAAAAGACAATCACCACCACCTTCATTATCTACAATATAATAATTTGGATTTTCCATAAAAGTTTTTACCCATGGCTCACCTTTTTGGAATACATATTTATCTCGCTGTTTTTTTGCGTCTATTTTGGTTTCATGTTTTAATCGGGAAGGAAGTTGTATGCCTTGTGTCATTATAAAAATATCTTTTCTAAATTCGGGTATTTCTGCAACTTCTTTTTCTTCTTTTTCTTTCGCTTCTTCTTTTTCCTTTTTCTTTTTTTTACCTTTTTCTTCTTCTTCGTCTTCTTCGTCTTCAAAAGAACTACTTTTCTTCTTTTTCTTACCTTCTGAAGAACTACTTGCTTCCTTTACCGGAACTAGTCGCAAGTCTTCCAACAGTTGCTTACTTGCAAATGAATAAATTAACGGTCCATCTAATTCTTCTACGTCTAAATTAGAATCTTCATCCATATAATTTACTAGGTCGGTTGAATAAATTTCATAGACACCAATCTGTACTACACCGTTATCAGATTTAACCAAATAAACGGGAAAATAAGTTATATTTTTATTTTCAAATGTATTTTTTGCACTACCAACTGCGATAATAATATCAACCCCTTTTGTTGCTATTTCATAAAGGTCTGCTTCTTTTTTAATATCTTCCGCATCAACCGTTTTTAATTCGGGGTAACTTATAGTACTATCTAATTTACTTACAACCATTATTCAAA
>CAILDT010000926.1 GCA_903833025.1 uncultured Bacteroidota bacterium
CACCTTTCCATGCTGTGGAATTCTCTCCAATTTTACCAGTTCTAGCAATGGACATTTTTTTAATAGTTTCGGTTGAATGTGATTTACCAAACATAGGATTCTTATCACCGGAGTTATCCTCCCTATTCAATATACCATTTATAAAACTATCACTGTGTAATCAGATAAATTAAATTTAAAATTGGTTAATCCTTTATATCTTTGATATCTATTAGTGTATTTTTCATGATACACTTTTTTACATTCTATATTGCAAAACCTATCATTACTATTCGAATATACTTTTTCACACCCTTTACAAATTTTAGGAACTATTACTTTGGGTTTTATTTTAAAATTTTTCAAAGCACTTTTCCTTAAATTTTCAAGGCCAAGTTCAGTTAAAGTATATTTTGCACCTTTTTTATTTTTATTATTATAAGATGCTGAACATGAATGTGAGCAAAAAATCTCATTATCATGTATTTTTTCAAATGGTATAGTTGTTCCACATCTCCTACAACAATTTGGATTTTTTAAATATTGTCCTTCTCTTTCTTTTTTCTTTTGCTCACAAGTATTTGAATATTTACTATAATCTCTTAAATATTTGTTCACAAATATATTTCTACAAGATAAAGAGCAATATACTCTTTTTCCAACAGTTTCCTTTTCACATTCGATATTTTTACACTTCATCTTTTATAGTATATATAAAAGTGGAGTATTCCTATTTCGAACTCGTGGAGGTGAGGATAATCGAAATCCCCCAACAACATTGCAAATGTCGTTCGCCAGCCTTGGAACATGCACCCCCTGGAGCTGGCACCGCGATAAAACGGTGTATCATCCAGCATTTGAGCAAGATGCCGGGTTCAAACCGGCGTTATTTCTCATTGGAAGTGAGATGCCATAATCAACTAGGCGAATCTTGCATTGTTGGCGAGGTGGGATAAGATTCCAACGGTACTCGCCAATTTTATATTCTTCCTTTTAACCACCCATTTAAAAGATAAAAGTCTAATTCATCTTTTTTTATTTTTTTATTTCCTTTTTCTAAATGGTATATCCAACAAGTTCCATATTGTGAATTTTTAATACCCTTCTGATTTTCTGAATTTTTTTGACCTATTTTTATTTTTGATTCTTCTTTATGTTTTTTGCCTTTCCAGTTTGGAGCTTTTAAAATTCCAAGTGAGAATAGGTTTTTTGTTTGTACTGACGGTGGGCCTCGAACCCACAACCGGATGCGTATAAGACATCTACTCTAACCAATTGAGCTACATCAGTAAATAAAAAAACCCAGTCACTTTTTGTTGTGACTGGGTTTAAGTTTTATATTCTTTTAGAAAATTAAAACAAAACATAGCCACTAACGAATGCTATCGCACCGCCCCCGTTTATCGCTATCCCTATGTTGTTTGTCATTTTCATATTAGTCTTTAATATATTGTATATATTAAAAAAGTTTTATTCCTTTCAACAAAGATACAAAATATTTCGATATAAACAAATTTATAATGAAATATCTTTATTTTCTGTTATTCCCAATGACTTTAAGAAAGTAATGTTTTCCTCTAATGTCATTTTATTACTATTTGATGCTTCCCAAGAACATTCACTTTTGCTAAAATTATGATAATCTTCAATATTCCATTGAAGTTCGTGTTTTTCACTCCATGTTATTTCATGGTAAAATGAATTAACAGACTCATTATATGATTTAATATACTTCAATTGATACTATGGCTTTATTTTTATTTTACCACCACGCATAAATGTATCAAATACTTTTTTAGTGGTAAACCCTATCATAAAGCTAGCTAACTCATTCAATTGATTCATTGAAGCTGCTAATGTCATTAATACAAAATTGATAAATTGCATTTCACCTTTGGTTTTAACTTCTGGTGTTTCAATTTTTTCGGTCTTCATCAATTCTACTGATTCTCGTTTGTTTTCATCGTCTTTCGCTTATTTTGAAACTCCGATATTTTACTCAAACTTTCCAGTTTCGGGCTCTGAAGAAGGTGGCTCTTTAGTGATTATAAAGGGTCGTAGCATCACTGG
>CAILDT010000927.1 GCA_903833025.1 uncultured Bacteroidota bacterium
AGACATTATAAGAAATAAAAGAATTTTAATTGATTTTCCTATATTCAATATAGGAAAATTATATACATATACTGCGTTAGAGCATACTCCAATTATCGTGGTTAAAGGGCGCCATTTCGACCTGGGTTAATTTACCGCGCCAATAATTTACCTTATCGTCAAACTTCAGTTCTTTCACCGTTTTATTGTAGAAAGCAGTTTCGCGCATCCGTTCCGCTTCGCTTTTCGTAATGCTCGGCTTTGGTCCATAGCAATTGACACCGTAGTTCATACTCGGGTCATAGATGTAGCCGCCATTAATACCCGGACGCCCGCAATCTTGTTCATGGCCTTTCATTTTCTGTAGTTTATCCCATTTCTCCGTTTGGGTGGGAAATAAGGCCATTTGGTCATCCGACCAGCCATAACTGCACCAGTCCGCGCCTTTCTCATATGCTTTACTCATATCTTCGTACGTGGCCAAGCGCCCCCCATACGCTTTACAGACGGCTTTGGCGTCATCGTAGGTATACTTATTTTCAGGTAAATTAAAGACTTGGTCATTTAAAACGATGCGAATGCCTCCGTCTTTTTCGTCTTCGTCGCCCAGGCCACCGAGGTCGGCGCCTCTAGCCCCAAATGACGCATTTAGTGTTTGGAATAAGTCAATGCCAAAGATATACGAAACGCCGTTTAATAAGAGTAAGACAATAAAAACTAGCCAGAGAGCTGTTTCGGCCAATACTTTAATTGCTGAAGCACTCCCATCATCATTATTTCCTAAAGAGGAAAATATATGGTAATAGATAATAATTAAGGCAATGACACCTATTAATAACATCGGCTCAACCCCAATATATTTGTTCTTTAATTTACTACCTATTTTATCCATTTCGGTTTGGGGTCCATCCATTTATATATATTACATATTACATATTTTTTTGTTCTTCTTTATTTACCTTTTCCGATAAAAGAGACAATACGAGCGCGGAGAGATGACCTCTTCCTCCTTGATTTCATTGACCAGGGTATCATTAAATTCGTACCATTTACCATTAGCATTTTTAATATAAGCCGTGTAATGACCGCCCTGCGCACCGCCGCCGTGATTACACACCCCAAATAAATCATAAATAAACGAACTCGCATTATAGCCTTTCACATATTTGGAAAAATCCGCGTTATGTAAGGGAATTGAAATGACGTTGTGATTTTTTTTCGTATGGCCATTCCAACGCTTTAAATCAATAATCATGACATTGGGTAAGCTCCAAAAGCTGATGCGGCGCTGGGCGTTTTCTTTCTTTTGGGTTTTATCATTAAACCACGCATTGCCGTTGGCGACCGATAGGGTTTCGGCTTCACAATAGAGGTCAAAACAATCGTATAAGGACGCATTTTGTTTGTCGGGCATGGAGAGACTGAGCACCGAGAAAGGTTCGGGCATCGCACTTAAGGTTTCGCCTGTCGTATTCGAAATAATCTCGGACACGTGAATACCGTAGAAAATATTCAATAGTTCGGAATATTCTTTTTTATACATAGTTTTCATCATCGTATAACAAATCGTCGCTAATTTGTCGGTTTCGTTTTGCATGTCGCCGTTGATTTGCATATCGACCTCGCGCGACAAGGCGGTGTGAAAAGCGTCAATCAGAAAGAGCAAAAATTCTTGGACGTCATTTTGGTCGTGCCCTGTAAAGATATCGCGTTTTTTAATCGCGGCGATTTTGCGAATAGTTTTAACAAAACCGTGCGGCGCGACAGTACAATTGCTGCTCCACATGAGTTCGCGCAATTTATCCCATTCGAGCAAAATAACCGAATCAGGCAGCCGATTGAGTTTTTTCTTATAGTCACCCTTTTTTAGAAACTCGTTTAATTCGTAAGTATGCGATAAGATTTGCATACACGAATTCAAATAGCAACTGTTGCCGACATTGGTTAGGCCAGTTAAACCACGATTCGCGTATTCGGCATTGGACATTTGGTTTATATATTTCAACGGGATATGTTTATATCTTATATAATATATATGAAAAAAACTATTAGGCGGCATACGCGGCGCCAAAAAAGGCAAAGACATACGCGGCAGCAAAGACATATGCGGCAGCAAAGGCATACGCTGCAGCAAAGGCATACGCGGCAGCAAAGGCATACGCGGCAGCAAAGGCAAAAGACAAAAAAGCAAAGGCAAAAGACAAAAAAGCAAAGGCATACGCGGCAGCAAAGACATACGCGGCAGCAAATACATACGCGGCAGCAAAGGCAGGCGGGGGCTGGGCCCAATGCGGTTGCCGCCTTTAAACAGATGTTATCTCTCGTAAAACAAGAAAGTAATATTATAAAGGAGAGGGTACGGGAGAAG
>CAILDT010000928.1 GCA_903833025.1 uncultured Bacteroidota bacterium
ACGTGTATGGCACCTGTACTTACATAGGACTGAATAATTTCGGCATCTAACTTATCTTTATTACCTAATAAAATTGCTGCACCTACAGCTAACTCATCGCCTTTCAGATTATTTGTTATCAGAATATTTAAAAGATTTTTCTGAACAATGTTTGCAAACTTGTATAAAACAGAGCCATTGTTTCTTCCCGTATTTATCCAATTACCACTCTTAATATATGCTTCCTGATATACATTGTGATAGGCAAGAAA
The DNA here is from genome assembly GCA_903833025.1 of uncultured Bacteroidota bacterium. Taxonomy (GTDB): domain Bacteria; phylum Bacteroidota; class Bacteroidia; order 2-12-FULL-35-15; family 2-12-FULL-35-15; genus 2-12-FULL-35-15. The sequence continues at coordinate 252 of CAILDT010000928.1, forward strand.
TTGTTTGTAGTTAAATTCATTGGGGTTTTGAGGGGGTGGTACATTTTTAAAATTAACTTTCATAAACAGTTCGTCACCATAATTGAGTTGTTTTGAAAGAGAATCCTTATTTATACTTATAATTGCTTTACCAGTGGTATAAACCCATTCCGATTTTCTTTTTACGGCAATTATTTCCATTACTACTTTTATTGTTTTTGTTTTTTCAAGATAAGGTTCAGTAAGGCGTGCATATACGAATTGCGAACTATCAATGTATTTTGAAAAATGATTCGGTTTAAAAGATTCAGTTTTGTTAATAGTGAGTTGATAACCGAATACAAAAAATGCAATGGTAATTATTACTCCAAAACACCAGAAATATTTATAGGGGAAATCAAATTTTGGAATTAAAACGAGTGCAGACACAATTGTTAATAACAGAAAGACAAAATAAATTCCTAATAGTGATTGGAAGGGAACATACACAGCTGCAACTATTCCTGCAATAAAGGGAAGAATTAATCGGACTAACGGAAATTTTGACCAGAAATTATTCACTCCCTTTTTTAATAAGAGCTAAATGTACTATTAAATAAAGTGTTTGTCCCTATTTATTATTCTTACTTTTATTCCAAAATTAAAAACGAATGGGATAAGATGAAATTAAGCAACGAAGAACTAAAAGAATTTCTGGAAGAAAAATATGATTTATATAATAGAATTAATTTTATTGATACCGACCCCATTTCCATTCCTCATCAATTTACTAAGAAGGAAGATATTGAAATTGCAGGGTTTCTGGCTGCTACCATTGCTTGGGGACAACGATCAACCATTATTAACAATGCAACTAAATTAATGAAGATGATGGATAATAGTCCGCACGATTTTGTTATGAATGCCAAAGCAAAAGATTTTTTTCGTTTTGATAATTTTGTTCACCTCACATTTAATTCTATCGATGTTATTTATTTTATTAAATCGTTGCAAAACATTTATAAAAATAAAGGAGGATTGGAAATGGCTTTCAACCCTGAATTTTCATTAGAAGAAAAACAAAATGAAATTAGTTTGCAATCTATAACTCATTTCCGAAATTTGTTTTTTTCTATTCCTTATCCTTTGCGAACTACGAAACACATTTCAAATCCTTCCGAAAATTCTTCTGCTAAACGATTATGTATGTATTTGCGCTGGATGATTCGGAAAGATAAACAGGGAGTTGATTTTGGATTGTGGGATAACTCGCATTTCAATTCAAGTCATTTAATGTGTCCTTTGGATGTGCATTCAGGAAATGTTGCCCGTAAGTTAGGTTTGTTGAAACGAACACAAAATGATTGGAAAGCTGTAGTCGAACTCACTAACAATCTTAAAAAATTTGATGTGAACGACCCTGTAAAATACGATTTTGCTTTGTTTGGATTAGGCGTGTTCGAGGGGTTCTAGTAAAAAAAAGAATTAAGCTACTTTCAATTTATTGAGCATAGATTTTTTCAATTTATCTTTCGCATAGCGAAGAGAGATATTGATTTCTTTTACAGAAGCATCCGAAGGTGTGTCAAACATTAAATCCATCATTATCGCTTCGCAGATGGAGCGCAAACCACGGGCACCCAATTTAAATTCCATTGCTTTCTCAACAATAAAATCCAACACCCCCTTTTCAAATTTCACTTTCACGCCATCCATTTCAAACAAATGCGTATATTGTTTTATTAATGCGTTTTTAGGCTCGCTCAAAATACGTAACAGCGTTTCTGCATTCAAAGGTTCCAAATAAGTAAGCACGGGCAAACGACCAATTAATTCTGGTATCAAACCAAAACTTTTTATATCCTGTGGAGAAACATATTGAAGTAGATTATCCCTGTCAATATTTTCTGTTTCCTTGTCAATATTATATCCAACAGCTTTCGTATTCAAACGGTTTCCAATATGGCGAGTAATACCATCGAACGCACCTCCACAAATAAATAAAATATTTTTTGTATTTACCTGAATCATTTTTTGTTCAGGATGTTTTCTTCCGCCTTGTGGAGGAACACCAACAATAGAACCTTCCAACAGTTTCAACAAACCTTGTTGAACTCCTTCACCAGATACATCTCTGGTGATAGAAGGGTTATCACTTTTACGAGCAATTTTATCAATCTCATCAATAAACACTATTCCTCTTTCAGCAGCCGACACATCAAAATCGGCAGCTTGAAGTAAGCGAGATAATATACTTTCTACATCTTCGCCCACATACCCTGCCTCTGTAAGCACTGTTGCATCGGCAATGCAGAAGGGAACATTTAATACTTTAGCAATGGTGCGAGCAAGCAACGTTTTACCTGTTCCTGTTTCGCCAACCATTATCACATTCGATTTATCTATTTCAATTTCATCCTTATGTGTTGTTTTCGATTGTGATTGAATCAAGCGTTTGTAGTGATTATAGACCGCAACAGAAAGTACTTTTTTTGCTTCATCCTGCCCGATAACATATTCATCCAAATGCTTTTTTATGTCAGCAGGCTTAAGAACGTGCAAGGCGGCATACATTGAAGAATTGGTTCGCTGACTTACTTCGTCGCGCACAATTGTTTGCGCTTGAGTAACGCAATGATTACAGATGTGCCCTGTAATACCGGCAATCAGCACATCGGTACCTTGTTTGCTACGTCCGCAAAACGAACATTTAATTTCCTTGTCTTTATCTTCTTTTGCCATTATTCAATTCTGAATTAGGGAATATATTTATTTTGTTTTCAATAAAAGTTCATCTACCATACCATATTCTTTGGCCTCTTCAGATGTCATCCAATAATCACGGTCGCTATCAGCCCACACTTTTTCATATGTTTGTCCGCTGTGCTTTGCAATTATTTCGTACAATTCTTTCTTCAATTTCTGAATTTCTTTTGCTGTGATTTCAATATCCGAAGCTTGTCCTTCTGCGCCACCCATTGGTTGATGAATCATAACACGAGCGTGTTTTAAGGCAGCACGTTTTCCTTTTGCACCAGCACACATTAATACAGCACCCATTGAAGCAGCCATACCTGTGCAAATTGTTGCTACATCTGGCGCAATATATTGCATAGTATCATATATCCCTAACCCTGCATACACAGAGCCACCTGGACTATTCAAATAAATCTGAATATCTTTTTTAGCATCTACTGATTGCAAAAACAAGAGTTGTGCCTGAATAATGTTAGCTACTTGGTCATCAATACCAGTTCCTAAAAAAATTATTCTATCCATCATCAAACGGGAGAACACGTCCATCTGAGCTACGTTTAACTGACGTTCCTCAATAATATAAGGAGTCATACTTGTTACGTTGTGGCGGGAGTACGAATCGAATGTGCTACCACTGATACCTCTGTGCTTTACAGCATACTTACGAAATTCATTATTGTCGAACATATATTTTTTAGTTTTAAAGTTTAATATTATTTTTAAAGAGATGCGAAGATAGAGTTAATTTTTAACATTGAAAAAATCGTCGTAATCCACCTCTTCTATTTGCAACGTAAATTTGGATTTGAATAGTTCTGTCATTTTCTTTACAAATAGTATATCTCTGATGTTTTTTATTTCTTTTTCGTTTGAAAAAAGTTCTTTTATTGCTTTTTCAAACATTTCCTCTGTAAGCTGAACACCATATCGCATATATTGTTCAACAATATATTCTTTCGAAAATTCGAAAAGTTCTTCTTGATTTACAGAGAGGTTATTATCTTTCACAATTTTATTTTCAATCATCTGCCATTTATATCCTTCCTGATATTTTGGATAATTACTTTCAACATCTTCAATGCTCATTTTACCGTTTGTTTCGCTTGCAATTATTTTCATATAACGTTTCAAAAATTCATCGGGCAACTCAAAATTTGTTGTTTTAATTAAATGAGCCACTGCATCATTGTAAAACTTGTGGTCGCTATCGGCTTCGTATCTTTTTTCCAAATCCGTTTTTATCAACGCTCTAAAT
>CAILDT010000929.1 GCA_903833025.1 uncultured Bacteroidota bacterium
CAGTCTTTTTGTTAAAAGTTACTTCACAAGTATCATTAATTGTCATCTTTTCTGATACACTATCAGCAATCATTCGCCTTACCATATTATTAACCTGCCTTCCAGTCTCGCGACTATCTGGTTCCGAAGTTATTTCTAAACAAACAGCATCACGGTAATTATGTTTAATTTGGGTCGTTATTTTTGACGGAATAGTCTCATCGGATAATCCAGCGGCTGCCATTTTTAATCGAATAATAGAATCTGAATAAGGTAAACCATAAGCTAAATGCAATGCAAGAATTTCTCTTGTAAACCTTGCTTCAATAGCTGGTCTGGTTTGAGTTTCTGCCTTTATTTGAGCAAGTTTTTTATGGGTTTCCGGTGTGGTAGATTTATTCTCGTCCTCCAATTTTTTTATCTCACTATTCCAAATCGAATCCGATTTTTCCTCTAACTCCTTCCAATTAAGCAATTCCAGATATTGACCTTGTTTATTTACTTTGTAAACAATTTTCAGCACTTCACTAAATCCAATAGTGTCGTTAAGTTCTTTCTGAAGATGCGTTAATACCGAATCAGGTTTTCGTACTTGTTGCAACATACGCCAGGTAATAATGGTTGAATCTCCTGTTTTACTGATATCCAATTCGGCTTTATAACCAATTTGCTGTTCGGAAATTACAGAATCGTTCTTAAATTTTTTCTCTACAATCTCTACATCATAAAATAATTTATCCCCGTCTTTCCATTTATCACAACCAAAAACATTCTGCTTAGAAGGTTTACAACTTGCCGCAACAACAATTAATATTAAAAGAATCTTTTTCATTAAGTTGTAAATATAAACTTTTTTGTATTCCTATATTTCAAACGGCAAAGCCATATTTTGTTTTAGATATCAAATCTTAAAAATTTGCCAACAAAAAAAGCCCCACATTTCTGCGGAGCTTTTATTAATCATTTAACCGATAACTGGTTAATTACATAATCGTAATAATAAACGGAATACCATCTTTACCAGCTTCGCCGCGCGAGTTAATGTAAAAGCCAATCATATAAAATGTTTCGCCAACTTGTGCTGCAGTAAATAGCATTTCGAAATCAATCAGCGTTTCGTTTTCCTGACGTTCATATTGTTCCAGACGTGGTGCTGGTGCACCAGCACTGGTAATTGCTGTTTTTAATCCTATTGCAAATATACCAGGTGGTTTACCTTCTTTAAAGGGATTTAATGGGTCTAATCCTAAAAACTTCATTCCCAACGGCGTTATTTCAACACAAACAAATGCCGGTGCCGATTTTGGTAATCCCTTTGGCGTATTAGTTCTAGAAGGTGTTCTAAGATTACAAATTGCCCTTTCTTCGCTTGTTAGTGTAATAGTAGTATTGTTTTTGATGGTAGCACGTATGCCTTGAGTTAGCGGAAAACCTGCCTGATAAGCTGTATTTATCGCATTTGTAGAAATTGGTCCATTAGTAATAGGATTTACATAAGCTCCCATTTTTGTATTCCAGTCTGCAAGAAAAGCAGTTAAAGCTGCAACTTGCAAACTAGTAAGCCCATATCGGGTAGCTGCTGCCGTAGAAGTTACATAAGGGATAAAGGCATTAACAAAATAGTTATACCGCATAATTTTGTAAGATAGAATTGTCATAGTCTTTTGTTTTATTAATTAATTATTACTGTTTATTTATTATTTATTTGTTGGTACTGTTTTTCTGTCGTTATATTTAAGTTACTTTTTTTTCGGCTTTTCGCTTGTTTGCCGCACTACTACTTTGTCTGTTCTACAAACTACTTTGTATGTCTTACAAACTGCTTTGTGTGGTTTACAAAATACTTTGTATGTTCTACAAACTACTTTGTGTGTCCTACAAAATGTTTTGTATGTGCTACAAACTACTTTGTGTGTCCTACAAAATGTTTTGTATGTCCTACAAACTACTTTGTGTGTTCTACAAAATGTTTTGTATGTTCTACAAACTACTTTGTATGTCTTACAAAGCGAAAGTGCGACAAATGGGTGCTTTCTGCTTTATAAACACTGTGCTTTTTCAGTAAGTAATACAATCAATGAACGGTTTAGCGGGTGCAAAGGAATACAAATAGAACATTACTTGTTTTACGTTTAAACGTAAAACTTTACTTGTTCACTCTGATATTAAAAAGTTTCCTTTACTGCCTAACAAATAAAAACTTTATGAAACAAGAAAAACTTACAGCAGAGCAACAGCTGGAAAAGGATAAAAAACATTTAAGATTAATTGCGTTGAACTGGCGACCATCTGCCATTGCAAATGAATTAATGATTAATACTAATAAGGAATGCTACGAAAGAGGGAAATTATATTACATCTATGATTTAGAAGACACGCGCGAAACTGTCGTATTTGCTTTGCAACACGGTATTATAACGCTGGTAGAAGCTGCACAAACATTATCTCCTTCAACTTCAGTTATCAACTGGAGATTGGTAAAAGATATTTAATTGTTTTTATACCTATATATAAGGTGTGAAATTTATTGGTAATTTTGGGGGTATTATTTAAAAATTTAAAGAGATGAAGAAAGTTTATATTATAATCATTATCGCTTTGATGAGCTTAAATGCTTTTTCACAAGCACCTAATTGGGCTTGGGCGAAACAAGCTGAAGGAATGAATGATTATTCATATTCTGTAACGACTGATATTTTAGGAAATGTTTATGTAACTGGTTTTTTTTCGGGCTCACGTATTGTTTTAGGTTCTGATACATTATTTAATTCATCGTGGTTTAATGAAAGTATGTTTATAGTAAAATATGATGATACAGGAAATGTTTTGTGGGCAAAGACTGCTATAGCAAGCGGCAGTGCAGAAGCTACTTCTGTTACTACTGATGCTTTGGGTGATGTTTATGTTACTGGATTGTTTAATACCCCGAATATTATTTTTGATATGGATACTTTAAGTAGCACCAATAGTACATCCGTTTTTCTTGTGAAATATAGCGCAAACGGAAATGTGCTGTGGGCAAAAAACGCAGGAGGAAATAATAGTCAAAGTTGGGGTAGTTCTGTTTCTACTGACCAATTGGCAAATGTATATGTAACAGGAAGATATTATTCAACAGGAAATAATTCAACAATTACTTTTGGCTCTGACACTTTAACAAATGCAGGTGGAAGTGATATTTTTATAGCAAAATACGATGTAAGCGGCAATTCAATATGGGCAAAAAGAGCTGGTGGAAGCGGAAACGATGTTGGAAATTCAATTACTACTGATGCTTCCGGAGTTTATATAACAGGAACATTCGACAGTACTATTGTTTTTGGTTCCAATACTTTTACAAGCTTAGGAGTAGATGATATATTTATTACAAAATATGATTTTAATGGAAATGTTTCTTGGGCAAAAAATTCAGGTGGAGGTTCACGTGATGAAGCAACCTCAATTTCTTCTGATAATTATGGCAATATATATGTAGCAGGATATTATGCTAGCGGGGATATTGGTTTTGACACTGCTCATTTGTTTAACGTAGGTATTTTTCCTACTAATGATATGTTTATTGTTAAATACAATTCGAATGGAAACTTGATTTGGGCAAAAAGCGAAGGAGGGGTTAATAGTGAAAATGCGAATTCAGTTGCAACAGATAATTTAGGTAGTGCCTATATAGTAGGTTCATTTAAAAGTTATAATTTTGCTTTCGGGAACACAACATTAGTTAGTGCAGGTAGTTACGATGCTTTTATTGTAAAATATGATATAAACGGAAATGAAGTTTGGGCGAAAAGTACTGGAGGAAATTCTGATGAAGAAGGATATTCTTTAACTACTGATAGTTTCGGAAATTTATATGATGTTGGAATTTTTGGAGGACAGACAATTGTATTTGGTTCAAATACATTGACTAACGTTAATAGTATAAATAATGATGTTGAATTATTTATTGCAAAACTTAATACAGCAACTGGAATATCAGAAGCGCAAATAGAAAATGGAATCACCATCTCCCCCAACCCTTTCTCCTCCCAAACAACAATTACTTTTTCTTCGGAACAAAAGAACTCAACCATAAAAATAACAAACTTACTTGGTGAAGAAATAAAAACCATACACTTTACTGGCAAACAACTTACCATAGAAAAAGGAGAAATGAGTAACGGAATTTATTTTGTTAGTATAACTGATGGTTCGGCAAGCTCACCAAGCAATATAATTAATAGGAAGATAGTGGTGCAGTAAATGTACTTTAAAAATCTCTGTGTCTTCTCCTTTTTCCTCAGAGTAACAAAAACAGGAAACAGCATTTAATAAAAAACATCAATAAATTATTTTATCCTCACATTGTATTTTTTTATAAATTCGCACCACCAAAAAAAGAAATATTAATATCAAGATAAAATAACATTAAAATTATGACAACAAAAGCAGCAGCAGCAAAAGCAGAAAATCACGAAAGTAGTATGTTTGAAGCCGTATTGGCACGATTAGATGTGGCAGCAAAAATTTATGGATTATCCGACGAAGTAGCCAACATATTAAGAAACCCCGAAAAACAAGTAAAAGTAAGCGTACCCGTAATGATGGATAATGGTAAAGTGCAAGTGTTCGAAGGATTTCGTACTGTACACTCCACCATTTTAGGACCATCAAAAGGTGGCATCCGCTACGCAATGGATGTTTGTGATGACGAAGTAAAAGCACTTTCAGCGTGGATGACTTTTAAATGTGCAGTAGCCAACTTGCCCTATGGTGGCGCAAAAGGAGGTATTAAATGCGACCCTCGTAAAATGAGTGTTGGTGAATTAGAAAGATTAACAAAAGCATACACAGTAGCAATGGCTGATGTTTTCGGACCTACCAAAGATATTCCTGCTCCTGATATGGGCACAAGTGGAAGAGAAATGGCGTGGCTTGTGGATGCTTATAATAAAGTACATCGTGGCAATTTTCCTGCTGTAACTACTGGTAAACCTGTTGGTATGGGTGGTTCGTTAGGCAGAGATGCTGCTACCGGCAGAGGTGTTATGGTGGCTACATTGGCTGCGTTACGCAAAATGGATTTGAGTCCTAAAAATGTAACGTGTGCAGTGCAAGGTTTTGGTAACGTAGGTTCGCACGCTGCCCGTTTACTACACGAACAAGGCATTATGATTTGCGCCATCGGCGACCATACCGCTACTTTTTGGAACGAAAAAGGAATAGACGTAAACGCAGCATTGCGTTATGTAAAAGATAATGGCGGTGTGTTAAAAGGTTTTACTGGCGGTACTGAAATAAAGAATACAGAACTATTAACTTCTAATGTAGATGTGTTGGTACCTGCTGCTTTGCAAAATGTAATTACCGAAGAAATAGCCCACGAAATAAAAGCAAAACTAATTGTAGAAGGTGCAAACGGACCAACTACACCGGAAGCAGACGTTATCCTAAACGATAAAAAAATAATAGTTGTACCTGATATTTTAGCAAACGGTGGAGGTGTTACCGTTTCTTATTTCGAGTGGGTACAAAATAATTATGGTTATTACTGGACTGAAGAAGAAGTAAACGCAAAACACGATGCTTCTATGGGTTCAGCATTTATGCACGTTTGGAACTTCTCTCAAAAATATAATACTACTATGAGAATAGGTGCTTACATCACTGCACTTAAAAAAGTAGAGTTTGGTATTCAAGCAAAAGGAAACTATTAAGAAAGATTATTTTATTAAAACGGAATCCTCTAACAGCAATGTTGGGGGATTTTTTTATGGATGATTCATTATTACTTGCTTCACCAAAAGGTAAACACAAATAAAAGGGACGGACATTATTAAACTATCGAAACGGTCTAAAATACCGCCGTGCCCAGGGAGTAAAGAACCGGAATCTTTTACACCCACACTCCTTTTTAAAAGAGATTCTACTAAATCGCCAAGTGTACCAATAACAATTAATATGGTTGCAATAACCATCCAGTCGGCAAAAGAAATGGATGTGTACCAGTTTGAGATA
>CAILDT010000930.1 GCA_903833025.1 uncultured Bacteroidota bacterium
ATTTATTTTTCCAAAAACATCTTTGTTTGTTTTGTCTAAATCATAACAAATCAACAGGAAATTAAATTCAGGATTTTCGAGTATATCATCTGTGTATTCGCCACCTTCTGGTTTTGTGATTGTTAAATCTTTTATCTTTGGGTCAATTCCTTTTTTGGTAACTACCGTACGAGCGGGAGGAACAAAATCAAAATTCTTATCCCAATCTTTAGGCCAAGCATCATACTCTTTTTGTTCTCCTGATTTTTTATTTTTCAACGTGTAATAGAATTTTACTTCATCGGGTACACCACCTTTCATTTGTTCCGGAATGTTTTTCCCGATTGCATACGGACGGAAATCCATTATCGGTAAATAGTTATAGGTATAAATTGGAAAAGCAATAGATGCTGCCAAAAATAATACGAGCAAAGAATTGCGCATTTTGTTTCCAAATATAGGATTGATGTATTGTTTTCCCATAAATAGAATGATTACGGAAACCAACAATATCAAATCTTTGGAGAAAGACATCCAAGGTGTTAAGTGCCAGAAGTCGCCGAAACAGCCACATTCCCGAACTTTATCGAAATACGCAGAATAAAAAGTAAGGAACGTGAAAAATATTATCAGCAACAAAAGCAGCCATAGCGTTAGTTTTCTTCTTACTCCTAATAATAACATAAAGCCCAATGCTATTTCCAATATGCATAAAAACATTGCCAGTGGCGTAGCAATAGGAATAAAGTATTCGAAAAAATGAAGCGACTTTGCAAATATCTCGAAATACTCTACTAATTTATACGAGAACCCTAATGTGTCGTTTGCTTTTATAAAGCCCGAAAAGATGAATAAACCACCTACAAATATTCTAAAGATTGCTGTTATTATTTTCATTTCTTAATTGTTTATCGATTATTGATTATTGTTTATTCACTTAATTTTATTAATGCAAAAACACTGTAATTAATCATATCATTAAAGTTGGCATCCACTCCTTCGGAGATTAATGTTTCGCCGTTATGGTCTTCAATTTGCTTTATCCGTAGTAGTTTCATCAGTATCAAATCGGTTAAGGAACTTAATCTCATATCGCGCCACGCTTCGCCGTAATCGTGATTTTTGTTCTCCATCAAACTCTTTGCCTCTTTTGCATATTTATCAAATAATTTACTCACTTCGTCAAAAGGAAGTTCCATTCGTTCATCATTTTTAAATCCCAATTGCATTAACCCGATGATGCAATAGTTAATGATACCGATGTATTCGGAGGTAACGTCTTCATTTATTTTTTTTATTCCTTTATCTTCTATATTTCTTATCCGTTGTGCTTTTATAAAAAGTTGGTCGGTGATGGAACTGGTGCGGAGAATTCGCCAGGCGGTTCCATAATCTTTCATCTTCTTTAAAAATATATCTTTGCACGCCGATATTGCGGTGTCGTATTGGGTAGCAGTTTTATTTACAGTCATAGTCATTATCAATTCAACAATTAATTTTTTTAAAATGCGACCGCAAGATACAGATTTTTATAAAAAGATAGACCAGATTTTTAATCCTAAAGCAGAGCCGATGGTGATGGGGATTTTAAATATTACTCCCGATTCGTTTTACGATGGAGGTAATTATTTATTGGAAAAAGATTGGCTTCAACATACCAAACAAATGGTGGGCGAGGGTGCTGATATAGTTGATATTGGTGCGTTTTCGACTCGACCAGGTTTTGAAACAATTTCTTTAGAAGAAGAAGAAAAACGTTTGTTGCCGGTGGTTATTTCTGTTCGAAAACATTTTGCTAACGTACTTATTTCTGTTGATACATTTCGTGCTACTATAGCCGAAAAAGCAGTGGATGCGGGCGCAAATATTATAAATGATATTTCTGGAGGCACGTTTGATGATGCTATGTTTGCTAACGTTGCCCGATTAAATGTGCCATATATTTTAATGCACATAAATGGAGATTTGAAAACGATGCACGAAAAAATTATTACTGATGATATTGCAGAAACTATAAATGAATTTTTTGCGAAGCAGATAAATAAACTTCGAGATAAGGGGTTTAATAAAATTATTATTGACCCCGGCATTGGATTTGGAAAAACCATAGAACAGAATTATGAAATAATAAACAACATATTTCAAATAGATTTTTGGGACCTACCTATTTTAATTGGCATTTCCCGAAAATCTTTTATCACCAAATCATTAAATATAAAAACTGAAGATGCGCTGCAAGCTACTTCCGCTTTGCATAATATATGTATTGACAACGGTGCAAAAATATTACGAGTGCACGATGTGAAAGAAGCAAAACAATTGATTGAACTGAAAAGAAAGTTTAAGGAATTTGGGATTCATTATTAGTCCAAAGTTGTGTTTCCAAAAAAAAATCCCGCTCTAATTAAAGAGCGGAATTTTTTATTATACTTTCTTTTCTGTTAAGAAACTACAGCTGTTTTAGCTACGCCAAATGCGCCTGAAAGTTTCGGATGTTTAACATATACATATCGTGCAAACAGCACTATTTGCATCCCCACAGCGGTTTCGCCCAACGAAAGAATAAAACGTGCATCTGAAACTACCTGGTGATTGATACATTGAAGCGACGTAGCCGGAGCAGCATCGCCTGGCTTGATAACCGAATACGCAAGCTCAATATCCACACCCACAGCAGGGTTTGGGTATATCTCCATTTCCTCTTCCTTTATTTCTCCCACCTCATTATGCAAGCTTGTGGTGCTATCGCAGGTGCAACAATGCACATTTACATCATCTATGTAATAATATGCACTCCCTAATGTTGTACCCGAACCGTGAACGTGAGTGGTATCAGTTAAAGAATCTGAAAAGAAATTTCCAATAATAATATATTTCTCACCTCCGTGCGAAATATACTGCCCATAAATCTCAATCCACAAGGAGTCATCACTTATAACATTTGTGTAATTAATTTGAGGTATATAAGGTAAAGGTGCGCCTCCTGGAATATATGTATGTGAGTCCGAAATATACATTCCTATATTATTTACAGCAAATTGTGACCTATTGGAATGATTCACATAAAAACTAATACAATACTGCTGATGGTCAATTAATGGTGTGTCTAATTGTACTTGTATATATTCCCTATAATTATTTAATGAATTATCATAAAACCCAGCTCCCCCATATCCATTACCTGAATGCGGATTTTGATAACCAAAATTATTTGCTGGTACTGCGGTTGTCTGTGTAACAACACAAGTATTAAAAGCATCTGAAGAGCCACTGGAAGGAGTATCCCAAGGAGCTACGTCTCCATAGGCAAATCCATTACCTAAATCATAACAAGTATCAACTATTTCAAAACTTTGATTAGGAACAAGGTTTTGTGAATAGCATTTAAAAACTATGAAAAATGATATAAAAAATATGTTTTTCATTTTAAAAACTAAAACCTTTGTACAAAGCTGGGGCTACTGTTTAATAAACTTTTTCCTCATTATTCCTTTCTCTGTTCTCACTTCTATAAAGAATAATCCTTTGGGTAAAGTACCTATATCTACTTCTGTTGCGGTGTTCGTTATTTTTGTTGTATTAAGCATTTCTCCTAACACATTATAAATTGTTACTTTGCCTTCTCTTTGTTGCAGGGTTAGGGTTATACTTGTTGTTGCAGGGTTGGGGTATACCTCCATTTCCTCTTTCTTTAATTCTCCCACCCCCAAGTGGCTTGTACTATCACATATACAACAATGCACGTTCACATCATCTATAAAGTAATATGCTTCTCCTAAAAAGCCACCAGTATGTATTGTATCGGTAAGTGAATCAGAATTAAAATTTCCAATAATTATATACCGCTCGCCACCGTGTGCGGTAAATTGCCCATATACTTCTGTCCAATTTAAGGTATCTATTACATAATTGGTGTCTTTTATTTGTGGTATAAAATTTAATTCGCAAGTTGTGGATGAATTAGTATGAGTTGTAGAAAAATACATTCCTATATTTCGAATCCCTACCAACGACCAATTTGAAAGATTAACATAGAAACTAGCGCAATATTTTTCATTCGCAATTAATGGAGTGTCTAATTGAATTTGTATATATTCAATGTAACAAACCCCGCCCGAATGACCATAAAATGCTCCTCCAACATAACCATTGCCAGTTCTCGGATATTGATATCCACGAAAGTTAGAAGGAACAGCATTATTGAGTGCTAAGGTTGAACAAGTATTAAACAAATCGGGGGTGCCTTGAGAAGGGATGTCCCAAGGAGGCGAATCATTAACTATACCAATAGTGCCAGGGCAATTACTGTTTTGTTTTACTTCAAAACTTGGGTTTGGAACTAAGTTCTGAGAAAATGAACGCATCATAACAACGAGAAACAGTAATATGTAAATTATTTTTTTCATAAAGAAACAAACACCTTTGCAAATGTATGCAAAGGTGTTTATAGAAAATTATTTTACAATTATCAGTTTATCCGATTTTACTTTATCACCATTTACTGTTGCGCCAGCAACATATACATTTCCTCTAACGTCAATAATTGTTTTGCTTTGTACAAATAAATACTGCATTCCTTTAGGTGTGCTCCAATCGGTAAACATATTGGAATGAGTTTGTGAATACGCATTTGTTATTAAAATAAATGCGGTAATAAGTGTGTAAAGTTTTTTCATTTTGTTTTTGTTTTTGAGGTTAGTTAATTGTTATTATTTATTTGTTTTAAAAATTCGTAAATTAATTGCCTGCCGCCACCACAGCCATACTTATAAGAACACAAAGAATTATCACCCCAATACTTATTTCTTTCCAGTTAAAAATTCTTTTTTCATTAGGTAATAATAGCATAAAGAAACAAGATATATAATATCTTATTATTCTTTCTTTTGTTGCCCGTTGTTTATTTTTCATTCACTTGTATAAAAAAATCGCGCGAGCTAATAGTCATTATCTGAAAAGAGGTTCCGCGAGGACCCACCACCAAATAAGCTACGCCCGCGCTTTCGCGAGCGTTAAACTTATTCTAGGTGGTAAAAAATTTTCGCGGATTTCTTTCCAAGATTTAGTTAACGCAATTCGTTATTATTTTTTCTGTTTTTTTGTTTACATTTTCTTCTTTCAATTAATTAATGAAACGAAAGTAGAAAAAATAGTTGAGACAAAAGAAAATAACTCAATAAGTACCTCCTTTCTTCAAAATTAATTACATTACTTTGTATCTAACAAGTGTAA
>CAILDT010000931.1 GCA_903833025.1 uncultured Bacteroidota bacterium
AAGTGTAATTTATCGGTATCGTTTAGTAGGTATAATGAGTTCAGGTTCATTGTGCCTATCAGTAGAACAATTTAATTTCGCAAATGGAAATGGACCAGCGAATTTAATGTGTTGTGCTAACTTAGCGGTTTATGCAAACAATACTATTTCCAATAGCTCAAATGTTGTGTTTGGATATCCTAAACCCTTAAAATTAAATCAATCAGAAGAAGAATTATTAATCAATTGTCCGCGCACTCATCATACTATTTATGTGTATGGAGGCGATTATTCGAATGTTCTTGATATTTTGTTTTTTAATGATATAAATACGCGTAAAGGTATTAATCCAGGCAAAGGTTGGTTTTTACGAGTAAATGTCGTGCAACCAGAAAACAAAAATAAATTACCTGTATTACAAGAAATCGCACCAAAAAGCGTGGAAACATTAAATGCAAAAAAGCCAAAGAAAGAAAAAATACCCGCTGCTGTTAAAAATACATTATGGCATAAATATTTCGCAGATAGTATTACCGGAAAATGTCAATGTTGTAAAATAGAATATATAAGTAAATCGATATTTGATGCGGGACATATCGTTAGTGAAAATGAAGGCGGAAAAGTAGAGTTGAGCAATTTACGACCAATATGTAAATTATGTAACTCGTCAATGGGTAAAATGAATATGGATGTGTTTATTAAAAAATATGGATTTTAAATAGTGTAAAATAATTTAACTTATAAATTATTTTATTTTTACAAAAAATTGGGGAGTGTGAGGGGTTTCCCCTCATTAGAAACCCCCCGGGAAGTGCACCAAGTTCGCTCCGATGCCAAAGCCTGCTCCAGTTCGGGCACTGACACCCATGCTGGGCACGTACGTATCCAGAATGCTAAAGGTGGCCGCGGCCGTCAAGGCGATGAGGGCAATTTCGTCGAATTTCAAGCTTTGCTGGGGAATGGCAAAAGCGGCAATAGCCACCATCAAACCTTCCACTAAATATTTGATAGCGCGTTTAATCAGTTCTTTCATATCGATGCCTAACATATTATATTAATTGTAAAGAAAAAAATATAGAACAGTTATTTTCTTTTTTCAAAAAAGAACTTAAAATACTCTTAATATAATAAATTATACAATGGCAGACAATAAAAATATTACCTACCGCGTGAAAGCCGATGGCACACCCAACCCCAAATATGTGGATATGTTGGACGAAGATAAACCGTTAGCGGGGCAGAAATTTACGTGCGTATCTTTTGTGTCGCCCGAAAAGATTATTAAAGCGCGCGAGTTGTTCAATTTTCAACAATTCCTAAAACAATGGGATATGAACAAATCCTTGGAAAAGTTCAACCATTTTTTGAATTTTTTAGCCTATAAATACAATTTGAATTTTGATACAATATCGAAAGATTTACAAGATTTTTGTAAGGACGAGAAAGATAATCTATTCCTCACCACGCTCGAAGACGATTACAAGAATTTCATTGACGTCAATGAAGCGCGCTTGGAAGAGCAATTTGGCAAAGAGCACGGCTTTCAGACGAGCGTCCGGGGCTTGAAAGTGCGCGGTTCGTATCCGACCCAAGAGGAAGCCGAGCTGCGCTGTAAATTGTTGCGCGAGGTCGACCCCAATCATGACGTGTATGTGGGCCCCGTGGGTCTGTGGATGCCGTTTCACCCCGAGTCGTACAAGACGGGGCGGGTGGAGTATTTGGAGGATGAGCTCAACCAAATTATGCAAGAGAAGAATAAGAATGAAGCGTCGGCGAAAACGGAGTTTGAGAAGCGGGTGCGCGACACGAAGGAGAAGGCGATGGAAGACAATAAGCAGAAAGCGCTGGCGAGCGGCAATGTCCTCACGCAGACGATTGACGCGGACGGTAACCTGGTGAGCGTGAAGGACCGGACGGAAGAGATTTCGGTGGCCGACCTGCGCAAGGAATTGTTTGAGGGGGAGAATATTGTGACGGATAAGAACACCGACCGCGGCTTGAGTCGGGTGGCGGAGGTGCGGGAATTGCCGAAGGAG
>CAILDT010000932.1 GCA_903833025.1 uncultured Bacteroidota bacterium
AATCAAATCCCGTAAGTTGTTTAAAGCCACAAGTTAAATAGTGATGCTCTAACCAGAAAATAAATTTGTTATACATTCATTATTACACTTCGTTCATAATTGGCGAAGCCAAAAATCATACATCCCAACCCATTTCCGTATTGCATTATGGTTGCATTTACTCTCAAAAGAGAAAATCATTTTTTATCATAACCAATCCGTGTCATCTCCGTTACAATCTTTTTCTTTAATTATGAAAGAAGTCTATTATCTCCAAGGCGGCGTAAACGAAGCCGAAGAAAACATCATTACAACAATCGAAATCATTACCAACAAACAAAGTATATTTATTATCAGCCCAATAATAGCGCACACTCTACCTGCTTTCAAATTGCTGTACGAACTTTGTGTGTACGCCGTCGGATTCGCTTCATACAATGTTTTCGCCTTCCCCGACAGCACTAACGAAATAATCGCCAACACCAATCCCGGTATTCCACATAGCGGATAACACAAACATATTGGCAAACTAATTATGCCAAGCACCAAAACCCCCGTTGCATTTGGTAATTGCTGCTGTCCAAAAGTAGTCTGACTAAATACTTGCCCAAACTGCTGTTGAAACTGCTGATTAATTTTTTCCTGATTAGGCACATCCGAATTCGGCGTCTCTTGATTTTCCATTTTTATTTATTTATAAATTATTATTTAACATCCATTACTACTAACATCTTCACCTCTCGTCACCCCTCTCCTTTCTTCAAGGAGAGGGGCAGGGGGTGAGGTCTTATAAAACTTCTACTCCAACCTTCACCTCTCGTCACCCCTCTCTTTTTTCAAGGAGAGGGGCAGGGGGTGAGGCGTACCTAATACCCCAACAACTCCCCAATCGCCTTCGATACCTTCGTTGCATTCGGCAACATTGTTGCCTCCAAAACCGAATTCAAAGGAATAGCAGGCAAATTCTCCGAACCAATAACTTCAACAGGAGCATCCAAAAACTCAAAACAATATTTCGAAATTCTTCCTGCCAATGCCTGCGAAAATCCATTATTATATGGCTCTTCCGTAAGCACCATACATCGTCCGTGTTTTTTTACCGAAGCAAATATTGCATCTTCATCCAACGGATTCAACGTCCGTAAATCAATAATCTCCACCTGCCCCACAAATTCCTTACTCGCATTCTTCGCCCAATAAACCCCCATTCCATAAGTAATTATCGTCATCGACGATTTTGGTTTTTCACCCACACTTCCATTCTCCATTCTCCATTCTCCATTCTCCATTCCTACAACCTGCACCATCCGTGCCTTCCCAAGCGGAATAATATAATCCTCATCCGGCTCTATCGTTTTCGCATCCTCCGTTCCTTTTATTTTACTCCAATAAAGTCCTTTATGTTCAAGCATAATTACCGGATTAGGGTCATAATACGCCGCCTTCATAAGCCCTTTCAAATCAGCACCAGTAGAAGGATAACAAATTTTTATTCCCCTAATATTCGCCAACACACTCTCCACACTCGATGAATGATAAGGACCACCACTCCCGTAAGCACCAATAGGCACGCGGATAATACAACTCACCGGCCACTTCCCATTCGATAAATAACAACTCCTACTCACCTCTGTAAACAACTGATTCAATCCTGGCCAAATATAATCCGCAAACTGAACCTCCACAATCGGCTTACAACCTACCGCACTCATCCCCACCGTACTGCCGATAATAAAAGCTTCTTGTATCGGAGTATTAAAAACCCTGTGGTCACCATACGTTTGTGCCAATGTTGCCGCCTCTCTAAACACTCCTCCAAGCCGTCCTCCCACATCTTGCCCATAAAGCAAACACTCCGGATGCTTCGCCATCAGCTCTCTTATAGCAAACAATGCCGAATCCACCATCACCGTTTTTTCCTTTCCTGCCGGCTCTCTTTCTCCCTTTTCTTCTGTAACAGGTGTCGGCACAAAATCATAATTAAATAAATCCTCTGGGCGTGGGTCTTCCGCCAATAGTGCCTTCTGATAATCTTCTTCTACTTTTTCCTTCGCACTTTTTTCTATCTCTTTTAATTCCTTCTCCTCAAAACCAGCCACCAGCATATAATTCCGAAGTTTCGGAAAAGGGTCTTTTGCTTGCGCCTCCTCCAAATCATCTCTATACCACTCCTTCCGAACCCCCGAAGTATGATGATTTAACAAAGGAACTTTTGCGTGAATTAAAAATGGTCGTCTTTCTTTTCTTATAATTTCAATCACTTCCTTAACCGTCGTCCAACATTTTTCAAAATTAGTCCCGTCAATCGTCCGTGTTTCCAGCCCTTTAAAGCCCCTCGCATATTCAGTCGCATCCTGCGCACGTATCTCTTTCGCATTCGCCGAAATATCCCACTCATTATCTTGCACCAAATAAAGTATCGGCAACTTCTTCAACACCGCCATCTGAAACGCCTCCGAAACCTCACCCTCCGTAATACACGCATCACCCAACGAACACACCGCAATCGGAAACTCCTCCATATTTGGCTTCTGCGTTGCATCCCCCTCACCTTTAGAAACCGCTGCTGCAAGGCGTTCCAAATACTGAATCCCCATCGCAACCCCCGTAGTCGGTATCGCTTGCATACCCGTTGCGCTGCTCTGCATCGGTATCTTAGGCATATCATCCCTCCGCAAACTTGGGTGACAATAATACAAACGCCCACCACTAAAAGGGTCATCGCGCTTCGCCATCAACTGAAGCATCAACTCAAACGGCTGCAACCCAAGCCCAAGCAGCATACTATCATCCCTATAATAAGCCGACAAATAATCCTGACGCTTCAATTGCAAACCCATCGCCAGCTGTATCGCCTCGTGTCCGCGCGAAGTAGCGTGTACATACTTTGCAGTTACCTCCTTATTTAACTCATACAACTCCGTCATCGCCTTCGCCGTACACATCAAATCAAACGCCTTCACCAATGTTTCCTCACCAATCGACGAATTTATTTTTCGTTTTTTATCCATCATTAAATCCTGCATACTATTAAAAAAAATTTATTTCCAATCCCACAAAAGTAGAATTAAAACTAAAAGCATCACAATTATTTTAAAAGTAAAATAAAACCAAACAAGTCCTAACTCATAATTCAAAACTCATAATTATTTTCAG
This sequence comes from uncultured Bacteroidota bacterium, assembly GCA_903833025.1. Lineage (GTDB taxonomy): Bacteria > Bacteroidota > Bacteroidia > 2-12-FULL-35-15 > 2-12-FULL-35-15 > 2-12-FULL-35-15. Next base: position 3,136 of record CAILDT010000932.1, read on the forward strand.
GGCGGCAACATTCCCACTCCGTCTCACCATCGTCCCCGCCCACACGCGGTATCTTTTTTTCTTTAATAAATTGCCTGCGGCGCAAACGCAAAAAAAGGATACTTCGCGCGGGTCGGGCGCAGTTTGCAAGGTCATCGCTCTTCTCAACATTCAAACAATAATCCAACAAACTCATAATTCATAATTCATAACTCATAATTTCTTTCCCTTCCACA
>CAILDT010000933.1 GCA_903833025.1 uncultured Bacteroidota bacterium
CAATAAATTATATTCGACCCCTACGGGGTCGTATGTTATTATATATTTGTTAATGCTATAAACATATAATCCCTCTGGTATTATCAAGTTGAATCCTAAGGATTCAACTGTTTATAATATACGTAACAATAAATTATATTCGACCCCTACGGGGTCGTATGTTATTATATATTTGTTAATGCTATTAACATATAATCCCGCTGGGATTACTATTGCTTTTACATTCTATTTGTTTTACTTCTCAATAAAAAATCGACTACTACTAACGCTGCCATTGCTTCCACAATGGGCACTGCGCGAGGTAACACACAGGCATCGTGCCGCCCTTTGCCCATTATTTCTGCTGCTTCGCCTTTGTTGTTTATGGTATCTTGCTTTTGCATAATAGTGGCAACGGGTTTAAATGCTACTCTGAAATATATATCTTCGCCATTGCTGATGCCACCTTGTATGCCGCCACTGTGGTTTGTTTTGGTGGCTACACCGTCGGACGTCGGACGTTGAAAGTCGGACGTTACGAAGGCATCATTATGCTCACTTCCTTTCATTCTCGCACCATCAAAGCCACTGCCGTATTCAAAACCTTTTACTGCGTTTATGCTCAACATTGCTTTTCCTAAATCAGCGTGAAGCTTATCAAACACTGGTTCGCCCAAGCCGGCGGGTGTTCCTTTTATTACGCAACTAATTATTCCGCCTATGGTATCGCCTGCTTTTTTTACTTGTTCTATGTGATGTATCATCGCTTCGGCAATCAATTGGTCGGGACAACGAACGGTGTTTGTTTCTGTTTTTGTGAAATCTAAAGCGTGATAATCTTTCAATAGTTTTATTTCGCCTACTTGCGAAGTATAAGCGTTTATGGTGATTCCCGACTGTTTCAAAATAAGTTTGGCTATTGCGCCACCAACTACTCTGCATATTGTTTCGCGTGCCGATGAGCGTCCGCCACCACGATAATCTCTCGTTCCATATTTTGCATCGTACGTATAATCGGCGTGCGATGGGCGATATACATCTTTGTTGTGTTCGTAATCTTTCGGTTTTTGGTCTTCATTTTTGATGATGAATCCTATTGGTGTGCCGATGGTTTTGCCCTCAAATATGCCGGATAGAAACTCTACTTTATCGTCTTCTTTACGTTGTGTAACTATGGTTGATTGCCCTGGTTTACGTCTATCTAATTCACGCTGTATAAATTCAAAATCAATTGCTAATCCCGCAGGGCAGCCATCTATAACGCCTCCCATTGCTACGCCGTGCGATTCGCCGAAGGTGGTGAGTTTAAAGATGGTGCCGAAGGTGTTCATTTTAATTATGAGTTATGAATTATGAATTATGAGTTGTGCAAAAGTAATTTAATTCTTTGAGTTATTTAAAACAAAAATCCCACTCTGATAAAGGATAAGAATTTATTATTAAGACCTCACCCCCAGCCCCTCCCCTTGAAAAAAGGGGAGGGGTGACGCTTCCTGAAGTGCCACGTATAATAGGTTTCTCACCAGCTACCCCCTCTCCTTTTTCAAGGAGAGGGGATTAAGGGGTGAGGTCTCAACAAAAATCCCACTCTGATAAAGGAGCAGGATTTAAGTTTAATCGTTTAATTTTTTCAATTAATTTTAATAAACCTCTTTCATAATTAATTCTACATATCATATCGAGTTCGTCATTGCGAGGGCTTTTCGCCCGAAGCAATCTATTTAAATGAATTTGGAGGAGATTGCTTCGCGAAAAGCTCGCAATGACGGTAGTAAACAAAAAATAACCAAATGAATTATGAAAGAGGTTTAATACAACTGCAACATAAAGCTAATAACAGTGCCACTTGCGGTAACTACGGTAACAAAGCGGTGGATACCATAATCGGTAATTCCAAAATCGGCGGCAATAAAATCGAGTGGTTCACCATCGGTTATTGCAACTGCGGTACTATTGGTGCCGCCTAATGTTGTTGCCAAATATATTTTAACACTACCACCTGTTGCTTTTGCGCGAAGTCGGCTGTTAAATACCATTGTACGAACTACAACATCTTTTGTTTCTGGGTTGTTGAGCGTTAGTGTAAATATTTTTTGAGCACCATTTTGGATGGCATCTAAATCGAACGGAAATTTAAGTTCGGCTTCCATATTTACATCTCCTGCATATTTATTTACTGCTAAGCCATAATTGCGGAACTCCATATTTAATGCCGTATTGATAGCAGTGTTTAGTGTTGTGCTACTTATTCCGGTTGCTTTTATTGCTGTTTTTTGTCCGCTACGTGCCGGATTAATTATTGCATATTCTGCATCCACTTCGGCTTTTATGGCTTCCATCAATGGGTCGGCATCGGCACCTATGTTGGCACTCAACGTACTTAGCGCACCTATAATTTTATCTTTTTTGCCTTTGAAAGGTTTTAATCCATCAGGAAAAATGGATTTGAAACGTGGAGGGTTTGAAATTTTATACACCACCGCGGTGCGGTTAAACCAATCGTGTGCCAACCCCAATTCGCCCTGTATGCCTTTAATATGTGCATTTACATTTACCGTTTTACCTTCTTGCGCACCTTGTATGGTGTAATAGGCGTTATATTTGGTGTTCGCATCTTCCTTTAGGGGATGAAATCGGTTGTACCAAACAGGATAATCGGTATCGGCTCCATAAGCATCCACCAATGCTTTTAATGCGGCATCGTGATATATTATCTGTTTCATACCATTTTCGTCGCTATTTTTAGCAACAATCCTGAACGTGTTCAGGGCTAATAACCATCTTCTTATTACTGACATTTTTTATTTGTATTTAATTGATTTATAATTTATTTATTTGTTCTGTTTTTTGTTCTTTTATGTTGATTACTGCTGCTCAAAAGCGTGACCGTCGTACACATTAGTTATTGATGACAGC
>CAILDT010000934.1 GCA_903833025.1 uncultured Bacteroidota bacterium
GACCATAATGCTCTCATTTCAGAAAAAAGGCGAAAAATGTTGTGACCATCACTTTTTTATGTTTTTATAATTAAAATTAAATATCTTTAGACATATATGAACATTATTGAACCAAAAAGTACCAAAAGTACCATGCTCGCAGAAAATATGTTAGTGTGCGAAATATGTGACTATAAAAGCTCAGACGCTTCGAACTTCAGAAAACACAATAATACAAAAAGGCATAAAACGCGGGCTTGTGAACAAAATATGATTATTCTTGAACCAAAAAATACCATAAATGAACCTATTATATCTGAACATATGGTATATGCGTGTATGGTTTGTAATAAGGTTTATAAAAATCGTAATGGATTATGGTATCACAAACAAAAATGTATAAAAGGTGAAAAGCCACCCTTGACTGAAAACAAAATTGTTAATGATGAATCTATTACCTTTTTTACCAATTTAGTGCTTGAAGTTGTGAAAAATAATACCGAACTACAAAAACAAAACCAAGAATTCCAAAAACAAATGCTGGAATTATATAAAACTACCAACACCTCTATAAACAATACGAACAATACCAGCAATAGCTATAATAAAACCTTTAACCTCCAGTTCTTCTTGAATGAGCAATGCAAAGATGCGATGAATTTAACCGACTTTATAAATTCGATGGAATTGGCATTCTCGGATTTGGAGGATGTCGGCAAGCTCGGGTACGTGGAAGGGATTAGTAAAATTATGGTGCGCAAACTAAATGAGTTGGACATTTACAAACGCCCCATTCATTGTAGCGATTCGAAGCGCGAGATTATGTATGTCAAGGAAGATAATGTCTGGGGAAAGGAAAAGAACAGCAACGAACGCATCCGCACAGCGATTAAAAAGGTGACCCATAAGAACAGCGGGTTGTTGGTCCCGTGGAGCTTAAAGAACCCGAATTGCATGAAACTAGAGCACCATCTCAATGATGTTTACTTGCGCATGATGGGCCAGTCGATGGGCGGCCGCGGTGAGTTTGCCGATAACGAAAATAAAATCATAAAGAAAATCGCCAAAGCGGTCTTTATTGATAAGTAAATCAATAAATTTATAAATTATATAAAACCAAGAATCCGGAAAAACAGCTTTTCCAGGTCTGACGTTCAGAAACCGATTTTGGACATTTCTAAGAATGTCCATTTTGCCAAAGTCCCGATCGGGTCTGTGAAAAATGGGCGAAAAAAAGCACTTGTGACCATTATGCTCTCATTTTCGAAAAAAGACGAAAAATGTTGTGACGCTAATTTTTTATCCTTTTTAATTAAAATGATTTAGGGATAATTATTATATCTTTAGTAGATATAAATGGATATCGTAGTTTCCCCAAAAGAAGTGAAAATATATAATTGCGAAAAATGCCAATTGGTTACTAGCAACAAGAAGGATTATTCCAAACATTTATTGAGTTGTTTAATGTTCTAGTTTGAGAAGAGCAATATGCTTTTTTTTTAATTTGAGAAAACATGCTAACCATGCTAAACATGTTTGTTTTAGAACATGCTAAACATGTTTTATTGTTTATTTGAGA
>CAILDT010000935.1 GCA_903833025.1 uncultured Bacteroidota bacterium
CAGGCATTTGTTTGGTATAAAACAAAAAAACAAAATTGTAAAATACACTGCAAACACCTTGTGGTTGATTGGTCTTGGATTAGTAATTTATATTGGTTTCCAAATTGGGAATGATTTTTCAGAAGATGCCTCAACTAAACAAAAAATAGAAATTACTCAACCTACAACCTCTGTTCTTTATCTTGACGTAAAACCATTGCCCGACGATAATATGGATATTACCTATCGCCACCATCACAAGGTTAATCTAGGTGATTGGGTAATAATTAATAAAGATGAAAACAAAGTTCGGTTGAGTTACCCCGCGTTAGACATTGTAAAAAGCGAAACCGATAGTTTTCAATTAGTGGTTGTTAAATCTGCAAGCGGTTACGATAAAAAGGAAGCTGCTTATCGTGCTAAAAATATAGAGTATAGCATCACGCAAAAAGATTCTACTATTTCTTTCGATAGTTTTTATGATATATATAATACAGATAAACTGCGTGACCAAGATGTTAAAATAATTTTGAAAGTACCTGTAAACAAGGTTGTTTATTTAAGCAAGCGAATGGATAAAATAATTAACAACATTCACAATGAAAGCGAAACGCTTGATGATGATATGGTAAACCGCCGATGGATAATGACTAATCAAGATTTAAAATGTGTTGATTGTGATGGATTAGAAAATGTTAAAAAACATAAAGCCGTGCAAACGTATTAAGCCAATAAATAATTTAATGTTGCTGTAACTTTTTGTTAATCCAATTCGTTTTACATTTGAAACAGAATAAATAATCTTTCCAAAGGGGTTCAAAAATTCGTGCAAAGAAACATAGGGGAATAAGTTCGTAGCATTTCTTATTCCCCGCCCCTTTCTCCTATCAATTACAAATCTTTTTACTACTTTTGTTGAAATTAAAAACTTCCTTATGAAGAAACTAATCACCATCATCGTACTCATTTTTACTTATCAACTAAGTAATGCGCAGGATACTATTGTAAAATACAATGGCGAACTAATACGCGCAAAGATTACTGAAATAACATCTGCGGAGGTAAAATATAAAAAATTTGATTTCATTGATGGACCAACATACGTTGAAAGAAAATCAAACATCGAATTAATAAAGTACTCTTCCGGACTAAAAGAACATTTTGACAACTCACAGCAAACAAATACTAATAAAGGGACGCCACAAAATTCGCCAGACTATTACGGTAGTTCAGACCCAAAAAACAATTACACACAAGGAAATAAAATAACCGAATTTGGTAGTCGTTATCAATATCAAAATGGCTTAATCGGTGAAAATGAAATGCAAAGAATTTTAATGAATACAATAGACAAACATATTATGGGGCTTATACAGCAATCAAAACAGGCAAGAGGTATGCAATATATTGGCTTTGGAGGAATAGTGCTTGGAATGTCTGCCTATTTGTGCCTTATTCAAAGTACCACCTCCACAACTGCCTACAATTCACAAACTGGGTATCCCACAACCACACCTAATCCAAATAAAAATTCATTGCAAATTGCAGCTGGAATGTTAGCCTTAGTCGCTATCGCCTGCCCTATCGTTTCTGGAGTTTACAAAGCCGAACGGCACAACTATAATCGCGATGCCATCAAACTTTACAACCAAAAATATTAGGTAAGTAACATCGCGTGATATATTCTTGTTTTATTCATCTTACTTCTTCACTAACTTCTCCTCGTAATTAAGTACCCCGCCCCAAAGTGCCATCTGATTAATTATCCAAGCTTGTCTGTTAAGTATATAAACGGACGGTTTCACTACATAAAATTTTCTTGGGTTGGGAAGCACAGCAGCTATTAATGATGATTCTCCCTGTGAAAGTTTCTTTGCATCTTTTTTAAAATAAATCGTCGAAGCTGCTTCTGCACCATAAACGCCATCACCCATTTCTATCACATTAAGATACACTTCCATAATCCGTTGCTTACTCCAAAATGTTTCAATCAAAAAAGTGAAATACACTTCAAACCCTTTTCGTATCCAACTTCTCCCACTCCACAAAAAAACATTTTTCGCAGTCTGCTGACTTATTGTACTTGCTCCTCTCGTTTTTTTATGACTCTTATTATAATCAACCGCTTTGTCAATC
>CAILDT010000936.1 GCA_903833025.1 uncultured Bacteroidota bacterium
ATCGGTTTTCGCCACACGCTGCTTTTGTGGCTATGATTCTTTATAACTTAACTCCAACTTATTATACTCCTTATTCTAATCCTATTATAAGATTGGGGATAAATGTTGGTTTTTAGTTAAACACTGGTAATGTACGTTGCTCTTCATCCGAATAAAAACTGCTGATTGATAATCGCCTCCAACGTTTTGCTGCTTCGGCGTTTAAAACATCTAACACCGGAAATTCATCTTTTAAAACTACGGCATCATTCACATCAATTTTATTTTCTGCAAGGTAATCGGCATTGGGTTTTATGTTTCCTGTTGAAGCAAAAAACAAAAGATTACATAAATCAGGGTTTTTATCGGTAGCCAACACCTTTACTTTCATTCCCGAAGCAAGAAATGTTTTATAAATAGAACGCATTGCAATGCCAATGTTTCCGTCGATATATCCTAATCCGTTTACTATAATTACCCCGTTTTTATTTAACATAAGTTTTAGCTCTTCTAAAGATTCCTGTGTAAAAACGTGATTTGGCGGATCTTCGCCTTTAAACATATCAAGCACTATTAAATCATATTTTTTTGTGCAGGTTCTTATATAATGCCTGCCATCGTCCACTGTTATATTTACTTTTTCGGGAAGATAAAAACAATGGCGAGCAACATACGCTATTCGTTTATCTAGTTCGCATACATCTACCGAAAAACCTTTGTTGGAAAGCTGTTTGGCAATGCTCCCCCCTCCTAACCCAAGTAATAATACTTTGGAAGTTTTTGGAAATGAATCTACATAATCCTCTATTTTATAAACATAACGGAAATATTTTTCTTCCTGATTTGATTCATCAGCAAGCGAATCGAACATTGTTTGTGAAATACGATTTACAAACAACCAACGAGCATATCCATTCTGAATTCCTTGTTTGTTAAAGCGTGGATAATCAGCAACAAGCAATTGCCCAAGCAACCCTTCTTGATTATAAATTATTTTTACGCTGGAAGAATAATTAACTGAACTAGCAGAGAAAGCCCAGATACAAAGCAAAAAAAAACCGATGCTCTTTATTATTTGCTTTTTCATTATAAGAATAAAGAAAGGAATGGTTCCCAAAACAATGCCTGTAACTATTGATGGAACTGTTAATCCGAAGGTAGGAATTATATAAAACCCGAATAAAAAGGTAGCAATTATTCCACCCACGGTAGATATGGCATATATCGCACCTGCTGCCCTCCCCGCCTCTTTCACTTCTTTGGTTATGGTTTCGATAATCAATGGCGATACCATTCCCATCATAAATACAGGAGGAAATAATATGCAGCACGAACATAAAATTACAGATGGAATTAAACTGTGCATCCCTATTACCCACAATACTATTTTGGATGAAAAGGGCATTAACACTGTAAAAGCTGCTGCCAATAATAACACATAAAACAAGGTAAACGGACTTTTACTTCGGTAGGAAACTAATCCTCCTGTAAAATACCCAGCTGCTAATCCACCTAAAGTAATTGCCAAAACAGTTGCCCAAACGTATAAAGAAGAACCGAAATAAGGAGCCAGCATTTTTGCGCCAAGTAATTCTGTTGCCATTACCGATGCGCCTTCGATGAAAGAAAGTAGGAAATAAAACTTTTTATTGGTGATGAATTGCATTTCTTTTTATTGGGCGGCAAAGATAGAAATTAATCTTCGCTGGGAATAAGTAGCAGTTAAAGTAATGCACTACGCCTTATTCGCCATCTCGTCCACAAACTTTACAAGCTTATTAATTTCCTCTATGGAGTTATAAATATGGGTGGAAATACGAACGCAGTTCACCCCATTTTCAGGCACTACACGCACTCTGAAATTAGCTGTCCCTGCTTCGGTTTGAAATTTAGTATAATCCATATTCTTTAATTTAAAAGCATTTACCGCTCCGCGAGATTTGGCTTCAGTGCTGGTTAAAATTTCAATGTTTGGATTTTTTAGGTTGATTAATTGCTCTTGAAAATAAGTAGCGAGATACTTTACCCGTGCCTCTACCACAGGCATTGTAATGGTATCAAAAAACTTGATGGCAGCATTTACACCTGCCCAAAGCGCAGCATTTTGTGTTCCGTAATCGTAGCGATGTGCTGTGGTGGCGTATCCCTTTAAAACAGGCATTGGCGGCTCTACCACGTTCCAACCACTATCGCTGCCGGCACCTACAAAGTACGGTTGAATATTGTTTAATGCTTCTTTTTTTATGTAAAGAAATGCTGTTCCTTTTGGTCCGCAGAGCCACTTGTGGCAACAGGTAGCATAATAATCGCAACCGAGTTCGTGTAAATCTAAGTTAAGCATCCCTGCGCCGTGTGCGCCATCTACAAACACTTGTATGTTTTGTTTTTTAGCCAGTTCTACTATTTCTTTTATCGGTTGTATTTGCCCAAAAGTGCATACAATATGCGGTACAGCTATTTCTATTTTTCATTATAAGATGGTCGCGTGATTGACGCTAAGTACGGCGGTAATGCTGCGCGTTGGATTAACCA
>CAILDT010000937.1 GCA_903833025.1 uncultured Bacteroidota bacterium
AGCTTTTACGTCTGGTGATAGTCCGACGTGTCAAGCCATTACGATGGAAACTATTGATGTGAAAAATAACCACAATACTGCCACAGGTTATGTGACAAACACGGATATCGAAGTGATGAATAATGCTTGGTTTACTACTAGTCAAACTCCAAATAAACCTGATACGAGCAAACCAGATGATACCCAAGGATTTAAGACAATGCAGTCAGCGAGTTCATTAATTAATGAGAAGGGCACCGCAATAAACTATAGTAAAATGCCGAATGATTTTATTATTAAATTGTATTATACTTCATTAGGACTGTTAGGATTATACATTTTTCTTAAAATGATGTTGAGAAATAGGCTGAAGTAAGCTCAAATGCTCAAACGCCGCCGGGCTTATCGGAAAAAGCATTATATCCTAGCTTATAGCGGAAGCACTCGGCGTTTCATTTCCCATAAGCCCGGCGGCGTCTGAACGCAGCGCCTGATAACTTGAGTTTTAATATGTAAATTATATATATATGCTAAGTAATATATCTAATTTCAGTAATACGGCCGACTACTTGCCTATTCTCAACGGTGTTATTTTTACCGACCTTATTGTCATCGCCTTATTAATTGGCGGCGTAATTAAATCTAAAGTCTTGCAAGATTGGTATCGGGATTTATCTCTCAGCGCAGTTATTGCCGACGTCTTGATTCTAGTCCTTGGTATTATTTTAGCGAGGTTTCTTTACCCTTATGTTTTCGGTAAGCAATATAGCTTATTAAAGTTTATCCTTTTAGCCGTCTTAATACAGATAACGCATGATACACTATTCTATCTTTTATGCACGTCTGTTAAAAGAGGCAAGAGCCGGATTTTAGATGTGTTTAAAGACTATGGAAAAGAAAAAGGCGCAGGAGCCATTGTGGCGGATAGTTTAATGATGATATCATCTATTCTCATAGCATCATATTTGAAAGGATGTAGCTTGAATGCGAATCTGATTAAATTAATTATTGGCGTTTATTTAGTGCCGTATATGATTTACACGGTTTAATATATTTTACTTACGCATACGGCGAGAAAAGCGCTTGCTTTTTTTGCTTTTGCTGCTTTTCTTGTTTTTTTTGCTGCGCTTGGAACTGCTGCGCTTGCTTTTTTTGCTCTTTTGGGTGCGTCTTGTTTTGTACCGTCTACCCCCGATTGCATCTGGTGGTTGTTGTGCTCCTTGTGTGGTTAGGTTACTAACAGCATCTCCAATTATAGCTTTTTTATTATCTATAAATCCTTGAAATTCTTTAGTTCTTGCTTCTACTAATCCTTTACCTTTTTCATGTAATTTTCCTAACGCTTTCTCTGAATTACCAACAAGTCCTTCTAACTTTGCAGCTAATCCTATTGTTTGTTCTGCCTCGTTCACTGCTGCATCATCTCCGCCCCATTTCTTGTTACCATGTTTTTTACCCATCTTTTAATATATAACGCTATTTTATTTATTAACCGCTCCCTTTTTCTTCGGTGCATTACAACCATTTCCCCGACAACGCGCTAAAGCCGTCTTTTGCGAAGTTTGATCAGGGCCGCTAAAGGACATGGTTCCTTGCGCATTTAATC
>CAILDT010000938.1 GCA_903833025.1 uncultured Bacteroidota bacterium
ATTGCAGTCATACTGCACATATACAGCATATTTCGCAATTCCTTACCACCCATTTTACTGATGTGTACTTTTCCTCTGATTGTTTTCCCTGAACTATATTCCTTCGGACTAAGCCCCGCCCAGCTGGCTAATTGTCGATAGTTATCCACTTTCCTGAAACCATCAGTAACAATAATCATCATCGCAGCCGTGCGTTTACCGATACTGGGAATGCTTTGCAGGGCTTCCATCTTTTTTCCTTCGTGCTCTTTAAGCAATGCTGCCAAGGCTTCTTCCAGCGAACCGATTTCCTTATCCAATTGGTCAATCATTCGCTGATAAGTCCGTTTACTTTCTTTACTCACTATCGGCATTTGCGCTAATGATTTTTGAGCATTGATAATGGCAGTGCGCTGTTTGGTCAATTGCATAATGGCTGTCTGCATTTGTTTAGCACGAATGATATGTTCCGCTGGTGCCTGCCATAGCTCCGGTTGCTGACTGATACCATACTTGCAAATCCACGTTGCATCCTTTTTGTCGCTCTTGTTTTTCTCCAGCTGCATCTGAATAAAACGCTTTATCACCAGTGCATTTACTACTGATACTTTAATGCCCTGCTGATGAAGATGCAATGCCAGAGCCATATAATACGGTCCCGTGCTTTCCATTACATAATGGGTAGCAATTCCGCATTGTTTTACCAACTGTTTGAAACCCGCTACAGTGTTCGGTAATTTTGTATGGTGCAGTTTCTCCTGCTCATACCAGGCAGCATCTATCCATTCCAGACCGATGTCAATCCCTGCATAATTTTGTTTTGTGTTTTCCATTTTGCTTTTTATTTTTAACTACTTTTGACTTTGCACACAAACGGAAAGAAATAGCTTGCCATACTTTTACTATACTATTACAAGCTCTAAAGGCTTTTGTTGAACTGTTCAAAGTTATTGCAAGTGAAAGAGAGGGGATTTTCATGTTAGACGAACTCTCAGGTTCAATAAGATTTATAATCTTTATCCTCTCTTTTTTCTTTTCTATTTATGTGTTTTAAAATTACTAATTTTTAATCGAGTGCAATGATAGTATAAGATTTATGAAATAAAAAAAAGGGGGGGCGACCTGCCAGTATAAAGTTTCAAGCCTTTAATTACGCTTGTCGCGGGGCGAAAGAGACGAGCTTTTAATCCCCCCTTTTTTTTACTTCATAAATCTTTCAAACGTTATCAGTAATGCTGGGGGACGTGCTAACTTGAACCGAACGAACGAAACTTGACAACGAACAACTAAAACAAAATGAAATGAAAAAAACAATTTTACTTTTATTATTTATAACATCAATTTCAAATATTAAAGCACAAGCCATTTGGAATAACACTTCATTCGTACATCGTAACAATCAACAAATACTTGATGGACAGAACAACATAATAAAACTAAACGGTGTAAACCTTGGCGGTTGGTTAATGTGGGAAGGATGGATATGGGGAGGAGGATTTACAGCCGAAAAAGATATTTACAACAACATACAAACAATAGTAGGTAGCACTTCTGCAAGTAATTTCAGGGATTCAGTTTACAAGAACTTTATAACAAGAGCAGACATTCAGAAAATATCACAGGAATGTTTTAATGTAGTGCGAATCCCCTTTAATCATAACATATTGGAAGACGATTTTAACCCTTACGTTTATAAACAATCGGGTTGGAACTTGCTTGACAGCGTGCTTCAATGGTGCGAAGATTATAATGTTTATGCTGTGCTTGACTTACATTCAGCACCAGGCGGACAAAGCACATCCTTTACTGCCGACCCTGACTTTATAATTAATTTGTGGAATGGTTCTATCAATCAAACGCGCACCAAAAGATTATGGAAAGCCATTGCCAACAGATACCAAAACAGAGGCATCATTGCCGCTTATGACTTATTGAACGAACCAAATGTAACTCCCGATGCTGATATGCTTAATATGTATCACGACATAATAGATAGTGTTCGTTCGGTGGACAACAATCATATGCTATCAATAGAAGGAAATAATTATGCACAAAACTTTAGTATGTTCACTTCCCTACCCGACCCTAATATGAATTTTCAATTCCATATGTATAGTTGGTTTTACAACAACGCTGATTCTATTACTGCACACATAAATTACAATACAAACATTTCCAACACTCTTAACGTTCCAATATGGTGCGGAGAATGGGGAGAAAACGATTATGCTCATTTAGACACAACACTTACCATATTAAACAACCCTATCTATAAAGTAAGCGGAAGCTCCTTTTGGACTTGGAAGAAAATGAAAACAACACTTCAATACCCTTATTATAATGGCATAGATACAACGCTTGAATGGAACGCTTCAATGGCTTGGGTATCTAATACGTCATTACCTCCCCCTTTACCATTAGTAATGCAAACAGGAATAAATAGCTTTATCAATAACATCAAAGAACAGAACTGCACATTTAATAATACTTTATCAAACATATTAAATGTTTGTTTGCCTTCAGGAATAAAAGATGAAACAGAACAAAACAATATTAACATTTATCCAAACCCTTTTACTTCACAGACAACAATTAGTTTTGCAGACGAACAGAAAAACACAACCATAAGAATAACAGACCTGCTTGGAAAAGAAATTGAAACAATACACTTCACAGGCAGACAACTGACATTAGACAAAGCAGAAATGCAAGCAGGTATTTACTTCGTGCAGACAACAGAC
>CAILDT010000939.1 GCA_903833025.1 uncultured Bacteroidota bacterium
AAGAAAGTAGGGAAGAAAAACGTCGCTTTTCAACACAATCATTAGGACCAGAAATGCGACCAAAAGAAAAGTTTGTCAACAGTTGAAGGAAGAATCAATGACAATGAACGAATGATATGCAATAACCGTCTCGAATCTCAACTTACTCCACTCTAATTACTATCTTACTAGCTACACTACACTTCAGCACGCACCCCTCTTGCTCCAATAAGCATTTATTTCATTTAGCTCCAAATTGATACTAATTTACTTCGTTTCATTCATTTTGAAATAATGTGCACCACAATAAGACACTTGTAGTATTAGAACCACTTCATTTTTGTTGTATGTGAAATTATGTATGTCTGATATTCTATTTTAAACGTTATCCATGATATTGTGTTTGACTGCTGTTAGTTTGAACAGTGCCAATGAGACAAGTGTAACATGAAATGACGAGAAAGTAGGTATAATACCAAATCATTTCTCCTTTTCATTATCAGATTATGTTGTTATTATATTAAAAATAATTAATTTTTAATCGCAAAGAGAGTATGTATGTTATTCGTACAAGAGATAAAATGTATATAGTAGTGCAACGTTGGAGAACAGAGTTGCACTTGAAATTTCACTATAGAAGTAGATAACCCGCGATCAAATTCTGGACTGTCGAATATCCAAAAAGAGACACAAGCGAAGTCATGTTGACTAATTGACTTGATCCTAACCTAACTAGACCTCACGCATCAAAACCCAAATAAATAGAAATATGTTTACACGATTATTTTGGACATCCTGAGCCCCCCACAAAGGCCAAACAAGATGTGGAAGGATTCAATAATAACACGGCAGCAATAAACCCATAAAGGATCGTTAACAATGCAAAGATGACAGTAAACATTCCGATTATTTTGCTTCGTCCACGTGCTTCACCCGCAGCCTGTTTAGAGAAGGGGTATGAGAGAGTGGGTTGCATGATGAAATAAAAATGAGGTTGTGTTACATGATATGGAAGTGGGGGTTGGAGGGACCTACTTTACCGCATTATGTTGCGAGGAAGTCTAGGCATAGACAGGGTAGAGTATATATTAGCTAACAACACATAGGATTTAGAAAAGTTAAAGATATAGAAAGATTAAGTACGTACTAACTTGCACGAATCAAAGCAATTAAATCAAAACGAGAGATAATTATGTGAAGCCTGTGTGGGGGGTGTATATTGCAGTACCTTCCATTCATGACATTGATCTTTGTCACGCGGTAAAAATGGCGTAAAAATTAAACAACATATAATGGAGACGCTGGTAAGAACTAATGTGTATTTTGCGAATCGGGAAGGTCCGTTAGTATGATCAAAACCATAAACACTGGTTATATCCACTTGATTGTTCGGACAAGAAGTCGTCCATGTATTATTTGTAGGATTGATAGTTGCGATGGCAGTGGTATTATTGGTAATAGATGTGTGTGAATCAGCATCAGTGCATCCAATCGAATTCATAGGTGCCAATAACTGCAAAAATACAAACACAAAAATAGAAAGAGGATGTTAGTTGACGAATAAGTGAAAGGTACGATATTCAAACGGAAACACGGTAAGTTCACTCTTTGATTACTACCTGTGTAGCGAACACACCACTTAAAGCAATAGCTGCATTGTTCACAGTAATAACTAACTCGTAAGTCGTCGCTTCTTGTCCTGACTTACTGATTTCAATCACAGCCATCGAATAAAGGACTTGAGCTAACCCATTAACA
>CAILDT010000940.1 GCA_903833025.1 uncultured Bacteroidota bacterium
ACATGGATAACTCTAGTTTATTGATGTCCGTTCGCTCCACGACATAACCAATGATACAGCGGATCGTAGACTCACTCGCAATCGTCGTTAAATCTTTAATTTTTCGCACGAGCTCAGCCGTATCGGTGTTATCGCGGTCGGGAAAATAAGCCGACTTGGTATTATAGTCCATCTCGGTCATATCAAAACGTTTGGCCGTAATGGCATTTTTAAACGTATCCGCTTCACCGTGGTTATATTCGGCTTGGGTTACATTGCTGACTTCCATCACAAAGTGCGAATCATCGTCGCAAATACCGCCAAAACTAAACACGGAATCTATTTTCCCTTCTAAACGCATCCGCGTATTTCGTTTAAATTGTTTGATCGGCGGCAAGATCGCCATAAGATTTTTTTCAATCGCACTTTCCATTAATTCCATTGCTAATTTATGATTGATAGCCATAATTTGCACATTGTTTACCGTCTCTTTATAATACGACAAGAAGACGGTGTGTGTCACTTTTTCACCGGGAATATTGGGCACCTCGTCGTCTTCTTCGGGCGGGCAATAAGCCACGAAGACATCCGAACCCGTATCTGACATACCTTCCGAGCTTAAAGACGGTGTATGCGCCAATACTTTTCTATTTTCCCGGATGACCACCACCTCGGAAATAACATCGCAGTCTATTTTCCTGTAAGGCCGACTCATAATTTTGGCTTCCGTGATACCCACCACTTGTAAAATGAACTTGTCCGTCATGTTTGTAATTATATAGTAAATTATATTTATACCGAAATTAAATCAATTTTATATATATATTATTTACAAATGGCATCACACGCAACCAGAGCATTACTTAATTGTTATAAGCAGAGTTTTCCGGTTATTGTACCATTTACGACCACGCTCGGCCTGGGCGTGGGTTTAGGTGAAATTATCTGTGAAAAAGAAAAAACATCGGCCCTCTTCAACTTTTCCACCATAATTGCTTATACGACGCTCGGTCTGGGTATCGGAGTAACCTCTCCTGTCACGTTTCCCTTGATTGCCCTTGATCACTTTTGGCACTAATTATAATAAACACATCCACAATAAACTCGTACCAATATTAAGAAACCCCCACTGGTTCAAACTTACTAGGTATTTTTTATTACTATTACTAAATCTATAACTCATCGTTTTATCGCCTCTGATTTTTTTAGATATAAATATAATTATGAATATAACCAGTGATATTGCGCACAGGACGATGTAGTGATTGGGGGCCGAAACGGGTTCAGGGATAGTAGTCATACTATATATATAGCGTCATAAAATGCTTGCAAATATATATAAATAATTCTCTTTATGCATATACAAATGGATATTCATAAATTATTGCACGCGCTGGATAATGAGAACAACGAAGCTATCATAGATTTAAATTATGTCCAAATCGCGAAAGATAAAAATGATATGCTACAGCAATTAAATTTACCGTCGGATAAATTATCATTTTTAAATAAACAATTAAAGTCTTACCGGTTAGTCAACGAGATAAAAGATTTACGCTACGGTAGTTATATTCGGTGGATATCCTTGAAAAATCCCGCGGAAATTAAATTAACCAACGGTGGAATTGTATGTGATATGAAAGTTATTCGTGAGGAACTCC
>CAILDT010000941.1 GCA_903833025.1 uncultured Bacteroidota bacterium
AAACTTCACAGGATTTAAGGAAGATAAGTGATTATGAGTTGGTGCAATTGTAACTATATTTTAAAAGATATATGAGAAACGCTACTCTTATGTTTATTGCTTGCCTAATTAGTGTGCTGTTACAAGCGCAACTGGTAGTAGAAATTAAGCAAGGACCAAAACTAAAAGCACCACAAGGATTAGTTATTTCTAAATTGATAGGGCAGGACGAAACAGGCTTTTACATCCGAAGAGGCGACAAACCGTGGGAATGTTATATTGATAGGTTTGATAAAAAAACATTGAAGCCCAGGAAATCTACACAAGTAAAATTACTACAACCATTAGAATTGTTTAACGAAACAGCCAACGAAATAAACATTGAACTACTAAACGGAGAAATAATATTTGTGTATGATTTGTTTGATAAAGAAGGTTCAAAGAAAGTACTCTACTTCCAAAAGATGGATAGAAGCGGTGGTTTGTCAGGGTTTAGAAATGAGCTGTTTACAATGCCTTGCAAATCTCCCAATGCTTTAAGCCGAACTAATATTAGTTGCCGATTTACGCCCGACAAAACCAAGTTTGTAATTAAAATAAGTGGAGATAAAGAGTTGCTCCGTGACCAATTACTTACTTGTTATGATACTGAAAAGCAAAAAAGAGTTTTTACAAAACTATTGCCCACCACGTATATGGGGCAGGAGGTGTCGCGTATTTTTTTGGATAGAGTGGAGAACAATGGCGATGTGAACATTCACTTTTTTACAGGTTCGCCACGTGCTAAAAGTCAGAAAGTATATTATTCGGAGATAAAAGAAAGCTCTTATATATATGAGCAGATAAATGATGATGGTGCTTTTAAGGACGACAGCAAATTGCTGTTTTCGGGTGCTGAATTAAAATCAAAAGAGAAACTTATTAGTGCAGGTTTATACACCGAAAAGATAAATAAACCTTACAACAAAAAACATCCACCCGAATTTAAAGTAGGTGTATATATTGGTATGAAGGATATGACAACGGGCAAACTAACTACCGAAAATTATACGTTGCTTGCCGATGATGTGTATAAAAAATTAACTTATAAAATAAAAGACGGGGAAGAGCCAAAAACAACACCGGGCGAAAAACAACTGGTGGCGAAACTAGTGTTGAAGATGAATGATTTTTATTACTTAATAGCGGAGCATCAATACGAAGTGCGTGCCGACCGCACTGGCAATGATTTGGAACAGTACAACAAAAAAGTGGAGATAAACAGAGAGTTGATTGTTACCCAATTCGATTTAACGGGGACTTATAAGTGGATGAAAATAATACCGAAATACACCAACAATGCCGGAGAATATGATGTGATGAAAAAGGATGGGAAACTGTATTTCTTTTATGTGGAAAGTCCTAAAAATAGCGCGTTCGATATTATTAATTATCCCACTATAGACGATTACCAAGTAACCAATTCATCAGGCAGTAACATTGTTTGTACTAGTATAGATGAAGCAGGAACAGTTACCAAGCAGGTGGTGGGACAAAACAAACCGCGACAACTATACTATACACCTCGCAACTTAAATGTGTTTCAAGACGAAGAAAAAACAACCCTCATTATTTCTTTTCAGAACGGAAGCAGAGGAAGATTTGGGACCATACAGGTTCATTAAGCAATATTTCCTTCTCATCTTCACAAGACTAACGTCTTCCTCATCAATAAAATTCAATATCAATGTTCGATCGGTAACCAGTCTATAAAATTGTATTGGCTTGTTTCGTCGGTTTCAGCTGTAAATAGTGAGAGGTGGAAGCAAAAAAGCGTGAAATGTGTCTTCGGACTTTAGCTGCTAGGGCAAGCAAGAGAGTTTGCCGCCACACAAAGTTACGTGTAACACATTTCACGAGAGTTTGTCGTCACAGCTAAAGTCCGAAGACACATTTCTCGTTTTAAAGGACTAACACATACAAAAAAAGAATATACATAGTAACATATAAATAAATTATAAATCAATTAAATACAATTAAACAATGTCAATAATAATAAGATGATAAAAAAAATTAGCAGTTACTTATTTTGTTAAGGTTTTGTATGACGACGGCGTTACCTTTCGTCCTTTAGTATATCCCTTTTTTGGCACCTCTACCTTTAAAGCTAGGGGTAGGGGTATTTAAAACCCCACCTGCTATGTCAAGTTTTTTTGTTTTCTTTACATCTTCTTTCTCAAAAAGAAAACAATAATGAAAAAAACAACTGCGCTACTTTATTTAAAATTACTTCCCGTTGTCGGTTTCATTGCTGCTATAACACTATTCCCTAAAACCGTTTCGGCACAGCGTAATAATTTTCAAACCTATTCATTGGCAAATGGGTTGCCTCAATCGGTTATTTATTGCATCACTCAAGATAGTCGCGGATATTTATGGCTTGGGCTGGAGGGCTGCGGACTGTGCAGGTTTGATGGTAACGAATTTAAAGTGTTTGGCAAAAAAGAAGGTTTCACCGGCGAGTTAGTTCGCTCGGTAATGCAGGATAGCAAAGGCAGAATATGGGCTGGCACTAAGGACGAAGGAGTGATAATGTATGACGGGCATACGTTTAAAAACATTGGTAGCAAAAGCGGTTTGCACGGCACCACTGTAATGTCGCTGATGGAAGATAAGGACGGCAATATATGGGCAGGGACGGACAATGGCGGAGTAAATAAAATAAAACAAGTAACCAAAGATTCGTTTAACGTGCAGGTGTATGACGAGAAAAAAGGATTGAGCAACAACTCTATTTTCAACATCCATCAGGATAGTCAAGGGCACATCTGGCTGGCTACATTTGGCGGTATCAATGTGCTTACGCTGATAAAAGATTCGGTTAAAATAAACCAACTACGTGGAGGTAGAGAAATACCAAGCGAACAAATTACCTCCATTGCCGAAGACAGTAAAGGCAAGCTATGGTTTGGAACGTACGATGTAGGCGTGTTTACACTATCGCCACCAAAAGAAAAGTTTTCGAACACCGATTTTCAATTAGATTTAATTTCCCGAAAAGTTACCACCTACAGTGCATCCAACGGATTTAATGCAAAGCAAGTTTGGAATATTTTTCTTTCGTCCGATAACGAACTCTGGTTTGCCTCCATCGGCGATGGTATTATTCGACAACACAACTTAATACAAACAATAGATTCTCTTCCAAAGAAATTTATTTTTAATCAATATACCGAAAAAGAAGGATTGCCCGGCAACAACATTATGGCAGTGTTTGAGGATAACTCTGGCAATATGTGGATAGGCACAAGTGGCGATGGGCTATGCAAATTTATGGGTGATAAGTTTTCGCACTTCACCGAAAAAGATGGATTGATAAGCAACAAAGTGCAAGGCATTGATGAGGATTCGCTTGGCATACTGTGGCTCGCTACCAGCGGAGGTGGTTTATTAAGTTTGAAAATGGAAAATGGAAAGCCACTGTTTAAAAGCTTTTCTACTAAGGATGGTATGCTCGGAAACGCTACACAGTCTGTTTCGGCAGGTAAAGCATTCAACAACCATAACATTTGGGCAGTAGTAAAAGATGAAGGCATTACAAAGTTTAATGGCAAAAAATTTGTCAATTACACCGAGAAAGATGAACTGCTGGATAACAATGCCTACTGTGTTTTTGTTGATAAAAAGGGCATTGTATGGGTGGGCTCTAAGGAAGGCATCAGCAGATATGATGGGGTGAGGTTTAAAACCACCACGCTAGAAGATATGAAAATATCGTCGAAAGATGTGAATGCAATTATACAGGACAATCAGGAAAACCTATGGTTTGCCACCAATGGCGGCTTGGCAAAGTATGCTGGCAGTGGCGCATTAACAACGTATGATACTGCTGAAGGGTTACAACATCTCGAAATACTTTCGCTAGCCGAAGGTCCGCAGGGCAACATTTGGATGGGTACTAAAAATGGCGGTATCTATATGCTGGACGTGCATACAAACAATAAAATAAAAATAAAACGCATCGCCAACGATAATAATTTAAGTTCCAATTCCATCAAATCCCTCATCTTCGAAAACGAATATACCTTAATTGCAGGCACTGATAAAGGGTTTGATAAAATAACGATGAACAACAAATATGGAGTTGTGGATGTGCGAAACTACAGCGCTTCGGATGGTTTTGTAGGTGTAGAGTGTAACGACAATGCAGCTTATAAGGACAGTAAAGGCAACATCTGGTTTGGCACCGTTAAAGGGTTAACGATGTACAATCCCGGAGTTGAAAAAGTAAATCAGCGTCCGCCAATTACACATATTACTTCCATAAAATTATTTAATAAAGAAGTAGTTTGGAACACCAAGGTGGATTCTGTTACGCCGTGGTTCAACCTGCCAGCAGCATTAACATTAAAGTACAACGAGAACCACATCACATTTTATGTATCCGCCATCTCGTTAGACAATCCTCAAAAGCTACGTTATCGCTATCAGTTGGAAGGTTGGGAAGAGGAGTTTTGCGCACCCACCGCCGTTACTGAGCGCGAGTATCCTGTGCTTCCGCCAGGTACATACACGTTTAAAGTTACTTCAGTGGGTGCAAACGGTATTTGGAATACGGAACCTTGCACGTTCACCTTCACCATCACTCCGCCTTGGTATCGTACCTATTGGTTTTACGGTGCTGTAGCCGTATTGGCGTTTGTTATCATTTATTTATTTATCAAAGCAAGAGAAAGAAGTTTGATAAAAGAAAAGAATGTGCTCGAAGAAAAAGTGGTGGAACGTACTGCTGAAGTTACCAAGCAGAAACAAGAACTGGAGCTGCAAAAGGAAATGATTGAGGAGAAAAACAAAGATATTACCGACAGTATCAACTATGCCGAACGTATCCAACAAGCCATACTTCCACAGCTTGACGACATTCGTTTGGCACTTCCTCAATCGTTCATTTTCTTTCAACCACGCGATATTGTGAGTGGCGATTTTTATTGGTATAACGAAGCCGAAGAAAATGGTGAACCCGTTTATCTCCTCGCAGCAGCCGATTGTACAGGGCACGGTGTGCCGGGTGCGTTTATGAGTATGATTAATTCGTCGTTGTTAAATGAAACGGTGAAGAAAAAAAAAATAATTAAGCCCAGCGAAATATTAAATGAAGTACGACGAGGAATTATTCAGAGTTTGAAACAAAATACTAAATCGGGCGGACAAAAAGATGGGATGGATATTGGCTTGGTGAGTCTTCGTTTTAAGGGCGATAAAATAATTTTGGAATACGCAGGAGCAAACAACTCTATGTATCTCATCCGTCAAGGCAGCCAATCAGTATTAGAGGAAATTGACCCTGATAGTATGCCTGTTTCCATCTCCGACCACCTCCGCGACTTTACTAATAACGAAATGGAACTGCAACAAGGCGATTCGTTTTATATTTTTACTGACGGTTACGCCGACCAGTTTGGTGGCTCCAAAGGAAAGAAGTTTAAATATCCACCATTTAAAGAGCTATTACTTTCTATTCAGGATTTAGGTATGGATGAGCAGAAAGAAATTCTGCATTCAACAATAGAAAAGTGGCGAGGCAACTTAGAGCAAGTGGACGATATACTTATTATTGGGGTGCGGTTGTAAGGGTATTATCAAGGAAAGTATTTATAAATATCTTTCCGGTGCATAAAGCGAAGTAGTGTTATCGTTTCTTTTCCAAGTTTCAATCCTAAACGATAATCTCCAATTCGGACGCGGTAATAATGTCCTTTAGCATTCATCTTTTTAATATTATTAACTTCCGAAAGAGAGTTTACTGTTTCTAACTCCTCAATAAGTTTATGAAGTTGAGCGGCGAGTTTTTTATCTTTAATCTTTTCAATATCTTTTTCAAAAGACTTTATCGTTTCTAAAATCATTTGCCCGAAGCAACTTTTGACAAATGCGCTTTTACTTTTGACATACTACCTTTGCCTGATGTTTCCGCCTCTTTCATAAGCTTTGTAAAAGTAATGTCTTCCATTTCATCAGCAGAAATAGTAGCCACTTCTTTATGCATCTTCTTTAATAAATCAAGAAAAAACAATGTCTCTGATTTCGACTTTGTGGGGATAACTATATATTCCATATTCATATTTTTTACAAAGATAGTTTATTTCTCCACCACAATCTTCTCATCATATACTTTCTTTCCATCTCCTATCGCTCGTAAAAAATAAATACCTGCTGATAAATTTGGAATATCTACTGCCGATTGTTGCAAGGCATTCTCTATGTTTTTCTGAAATACAAGAGTACCTTTTTCATCATATATATAAAGAGTAATTTGTTTCATCTCTTTATTTTTC
>CAILDT010000942.1 GCA_903833025.1 uncultured Bacteroidota bacterium
CATCGGTGGAGGCAGCAGCGGGCGTGGCGGCAACCTTTTCGGCCTTGGGTGCCTTAGGCGCCTTGGCGACCTTTTCGACGGCAACAGCGGGCACCGAAGGAGTAACAGCAGCCGCAACGACCTTCTCGGCCTTGGGTGCCTTAGGCGCCTTGGCGACCTTTTCTACAGCAACAGCGGGCACCGAAGGAGTAGCAGCAGCCGCAACGACCTTTTCGGCCTTGGGTGCCTTTTCGGCCTTGGCAACTTTAGGCGTAGAAGCAGGGGCAACAGCGGCGGCAACGACAGTAGTGGTGGTGGAAGATTTGCTAGATTGTTTGGACATCTTATTATACACTAGTATAATAAGATTTATTTAAGTGTTTTAACGCATTAATA
Source organism: uncultured Bacteroidota bacterium (assembly GCA_903833025.1). GTDB lineage: Bacteria > Bacteroidota > Bacteroidia > 2-12-FULL-35-15 > 2-12-FULL-35-15 > 2-12-FULL-35-15. Next base: position 376 of record CAILDT010000942.1, read on the forward strand.
TATATTAATTTGTGATGATGTTAAGAAGGCAAATTTTTATTATTTTTTTGCTAAAGAATTCCTAAAAATCTTCCCTTTTTAAACTTCTTCCTTTTTTATTTTGCCTTATTAACACATTTTTTCTCTGTTTCGCTGTATTCTTTCCACGATGGACAAGAAGATTTGTCTATGGTTAACCCTTCTCGTGTACCTTGACTAGAGAGATAACCGAGCGAAACCAATAAGATTAATCCTAATAAAAACCACAATTTCTTATTACTTGAACGGTGCTTCATGTCTATACTATAGTATTAGAATTTATTCACAATGCGCGGGTAATATTCCGGTTTTCTCTACATATTTTTTCCTCTCTGCCTTACAGGACTCAACCGATGCCACCGTCATACCTTCGCGAATACCTTGGCTAGAGAGATAACCTAAAGAAATCAACAAGACCGCTAATAAAGCCAACATCACATTCGTTTTGGAGCCTCCGTGTTTCTTCATTTATATATATACAAAATATTTTATGCAAAAAAGTAAAATAGTTTGGCACTTAAATGACCGACTCGTATAACCAAGGCAACGCGTCCGCGGCGTCGTGATTGACGAGGGTTAACGCGCATAAAACAAAATTTGCACCCAAGGACCGACTACCGTGGTTGACCCCGTCGTGTACCAATTTACTCATAATATCAATAGCGATTTCACGCAAAATCGGCAGCGTGGTCAACCGCAGATCAATCAACTGCATCCGCAGAAACAACTCGCGGTGCTCGGGACAAATCTCTCGTTTCACACTTTCATTTAAGTTGGCCCGATACGACCAGATGTCGTTCAAGTCCAGAAGAAAACGCATTAAATGGGTATGATTTAAAGAGAATAGCCAGTTATAATTCGTATAATTGCCTAAACGATCTATATCGGCAAAAAGTGCCGCCAGACGTGTTTCAAAATTCGCCACGGAATTTTTTGCCACACCTTCGCCTTCGCCTTCGTCTTCGTTCATATTCAAGTTAATCGGTTCGTTAAAAATACGACTTAATCGCAATAGTCGTGCTAAGTTGCCCCCGACCCGCGGCAAAGGGTTGCGGTTATATGGATTCGTCGGCAACTCATTCTGCTGGAATAAATTATAGAGCGACATAATATCAAACCCGTAGATCATCTTATCCGCGTCAGTGAAACTATAAAATTGCTGATAAGGGATGTCGGTCAAACTATCCATCGTGAAAAAATCGGTGTCATTTACACAGAGGCGCCGGTTAAACCGTGCAGGCCCTCGCAGTCGGTTATATTGCCGGCACAAATAGCGGCGCCAAGCTTTCTGTAACACAACGGCGCTGTCGTAGAGTTTAAAATAGGTGCAGATGCGCGCCGTAATACTCGCTTTCGTACTGGCGCCAAATAATTTAATTTTATAATGGGCGATAATTTCTTTTAATTGCTTAAGGGTATAGTTTTGTGTCAGGAGCATCGTATAATTTTCTTTCGTCGGCATGACAAACTCTTCTACCTTTTTTATACTCTTCCGGGGAGAGATTATTTCATTTTTTACTTTTTTGTGTCTTTTAATAATATTTTCTACTTGCATTTATATCATAGTAATAAAATGTTTTAAGGTTATTTTTACAAATACATATAAGGCTTGCTTATGCCATAAGTTTTTGAAAAATGGTAAATAACTCCCGATAACGTTTCTCTTTGAAAACCTGTTTGATTTTTTCCCGCTGTTTATCTGACTGCCCAAATTAATCGTGTCTGAAGGTAATCCAAGCAATATTAACTTCGTGAACAAACCCATTATATTCATATCGGTCTTTCGCCAAATCAATACTATATTCACCCACTTCACCGGTCTGCGCGGTAGATTTATATAAATTAAATGCACTGTTAAATTGTGCAAATCGTCTTGATTGGGGCGATGTATCATTTAATG
>CAILDT010000943.1 GCA_903833025.1 uncultured Bacteroidota bacterium
AATTTTGCTTTGATTTCTAAATCTTCTGCTTGTAAATTAAGTTGATCTGTTTTTAATAGATCGTTACATAATTCTTTATATTCATCAGCACTTAATTGACCAGATTTATAATCTTCTGTTAACTTTAAAGCAATTTCCGCTTTCTTAGCTGCCCATGTACCAGATGTTAATAATTCTTTTAATTGTTCCATTAGTTTCTACTTTGTATACCTTTTGATATCATACTAGATTGTTCTACTAATATTGATTTTTTGTTTTCACAATAACTATTACTAATACCTTTTGTTTCTATTCTTTTAATCATATCGTTTAATGTTTCGTTATAGATACTAGTCATTTGTAAAACGTCATTAGTTCTTTTACTTTCACTATAAAGGTTTAACCACTCTACTTTATTATGTAATGAATTTAAATTTGCTTTTAAAATCGCTACATCTTTTTTACAATTGATTTGGATTGTTTTTTGTCTAATGTCTGTTATTACTTTTGCTTGGTTTGAATCCCAAGCACTAGGTAATATATTTAATAGTGTTGAACAACTTGTTAAAGATATAATCAATAATAAAGATAATATAGACTTTTTCATTTTAATTATGACTTATTTTAGGTTCAACGTCAATAGGTGTCATTGGTTTATCAGTCATAGTCTTTCCTTTTGAAACCTTTTTAGGTTCATCTTCTTCTTTTTTTAAAGACTTCTTGTATGACTTATAATTTGGTTTTTTGGACTCTACTTCTATTTGAACATTAACATCTTTAATGCCTTTTTTATCTTTTATAACGTCAACTTTTTTAGCAGCTTCTTCTATTTTTTTAATAGGTTCTTTTTCACCTTTAATATCTTTTTGTTTCTTATTCATTTTATCAGCGTTAACATCTTCTTTTTTTTCTTTACGTTCTAAACTTCTTTTTTGTAAATCTAATAATGCTAAACGTGTTTGATTTATTTGTTTTTCAAGATTAGTTGTGTCTCCACCTGCTGATGCTTTTTCTGCATCTCTTAATTGAGTTAATCTAGTACGCAGTCTTTCAATTTCTTGTTTTTCCGTATCTATTTCTTTCATACCAGCTTCATCTAATTCTATTTCTTCTTGAATAGATTTTATATATTGTATAGCTTCTTGTTCTGTATTGAATCCTTCTTCCGACTCATTTGTTTCTCCTGGTTGAGGATCTTTAGGATCATCATAATCATAATAAGCAGTAAATTTACCACCTTCTTTAACAACATAACCTACTTTTTTACCTTTATGAAAGACATCTTTATTTTCTTGTAATTTTACTTCTTCATTCTTTTCTTTTTTATCTATAGCTTTTTGAAGTGCTGGTGGTAATTTTTTTTGTGCTGCTGTTAATTCTTCTTCTTTAGATGATTTCTTTTTATTATCAGCATCGTGATCACTTGGGCCACCCATGTTATCTGCATCTGGTTCTTTATGATCTTTTACTGGTACAAATGATTCTGCTTCAACATAACCTTTTTTCTTATAGTCTGCTAATTTTTCTACAGGTATTCTTATTACTTTTTCTTTTCCACCTGGAGCTGCTACTAAAGTTGTTTTAGATTGTTTATAATTAGCAGCGGTATCCGCATAACCATATTTTGTAAAACTTTGTTTTTCCGCAGATGTTTGTTCATCTTTAGTATCTACTTTTTTTAATGTATTTTTATCAACTGGTTTGTTTACTAAACTAGTAGATACATCTTGATATGTTGCTTCTTGTTGAATTTTAGGTTGGTCTTTCATATCAAGATC
>CAILDT010000944.1 GCA_903833025.1 uncultured Bacteroidota bacterium
ATAAATAGAACCGTCGCAATAAAAACAAAGGGCGAAAAACTATAAGTACATACGTTAACAAATGCCGAAATCCGTTCGACAAAAACAATATTCGGTATATAGACCAAAAGCATATCATTGGCATTCGCCCCTAGACTCCAACGCCGCCGCTGCGATAAAAAGATATGCCATGCGGTCGGTACACTGGTATACGCAATCGCCTTCAAATTCTGTGTCGTTTTCACGTGCGGATATAGAGACAAGAGATGACAAACGTGATTGCGATCTTCACTCGCATAAGAGCGAATATGATTAAAAATAGATTCCTCGGCCGCCGGCAGATAATTAAAACGCGCTAAGATCTCGTCGCCGCAGGTTTCTTTACTGATGCGCAATATTTGCACACAACCCGAGAGACAGTTGACTTTTTTCGTTATACGGCTTTGCGCCTGTCGCCGTAAACATTGAGCGAACATGTATTCGGCATATTGATAGAGAATAAAAGGCGAATAAAAGTTCGACTCCGGAGCAATATCGACATAACCAACACAGCCGTGGATATCACCCGACGCTTGTATGCCTTGGATTAACTCGTAGGAACAATTATAATCAAATACTGTATCGGCATCTATACCAATAATATAATGAAGTTCTTTGCCCTCATAAATAGCGTTAAGATTTGCCAGCATTTCATTAGTTAATGCATCATCAGATCTTATTTCTTCACTCGGTAATAAATACTGATTATATTTATAACAAAGTTGCCGTGCCAAGACTAAAGAATCTCTCTTCCCATAATTTTCCATCTTTATTAATAAAATAACCGGCAAGGTTTCCCCTGAAAAAGAGTAATAAGCTTTATAGACCTTAACTATATTTTCTTTCTGATCCCATGTTGTATATTTGAAATATTGACTTTCAGAAGAAGACATCACTAAAATTTCTTTCAAAACCTTGTCGCATATATTGTTATTATTCACACTCGAGCCATCACAAATAATCAGAATAGATCTGACATCTCTCTTGACTTCGCGTTGTAAGATCAGAGAGTTCAATGTTTTAATTAATTCTTGTTTGGTTTCGGTGTAACAAGGTACAATATATATATAATTTTTATCAATTAGTCGATTATTAATATTATTATTTCCTATAATCTCTCCTCCTTCGCAAAACATTTTATGCCCAATATTAAACAAACAACTAAAAGAATTCAGACAAGAGGCTAATGCCAGTATAAATAAATAGGCATACCAATCATTTTTATAAATAATAAATGTACTAGATAATACTACATTTACTATTAATAGTATAGAAATAATGCAATACTTTTGATATTTTAACTTCATTTATAATATCAAAAGTATTTTATTCCAGTCAGAAATTTTATATATTCTTATCAATAAGTACCATCTTACTGATTTTCTTAATGATTTTCGTTTCATTTTCCTGCATGGTGTTCTTGTTTTTGCCGCCCATGGCCTCTATAATAAGTTCGCTATATTTATCATTTAAGCGATGATCACTATTCGCAACACCTGGATGATTGTCCCGCCATTGAGCGATCAAACACAGATTCTTATGGGTAATATGTTTGACAGCCAAGCGGAGCTTATCATTATTTTCGTTGTCCTTTTCCCAGACCCCTTTGTCTTTAATGTGCATGGTCTCTCTTTTCGCGTCGCTACAATGTATCGGTCTTTTGTAAATGTCCATTTTACTTAATTTGTCGATAATGAT
>CAILDT010000945.1 GCA_903833025.1 uncultured Bacteroidota bacterium
GTCTTCCCACTTGTTAGTTATTTCTATTTTTCTTTTCATAGTTTTCTCCATTGTTAGTTTTTAATTAAAATAAATGATTCGGTAGTTAAAACAAGAAAATTTTTAACCCTGTACTTAAAATATTGATTTATATGATTTTTATTTTTTGTGCTTATTTGTTTTTGCTTTGTGCATAATGTGTTCTAAATACACTACTATAGGTTGTATGGTTGTGTGGATAAGTACTAGAGGTCCTTGAAACGTGGGTGTTTGATAACTGTATTTCCGATAACTAACTTTTTATGAAGTTGCTAGTTTTGAGGGTATAGATTGTGGCAACAAGGATCACGGCTCACGGTAACTTATTGATTTATATGTCTTTTTTGGTAAAAATGAATTAAGTTATTGATTTATATGTCTTTTTTGTAAAAGTTACTTTAACTATTAATGATAAGTCATTGATTTATATGATTTTTCCCAGAAATTGTTTAAAAAAGTCAATGTTTATGTGGGTTTTCCCAGAAGTGGTCAAATTGCAAAAATCTCTGGGAAGAAATAAGCATTGATTAGCAAAGGTTTTCCCAGATTCCCAGTTTAAACCCCTATATATACAAAAACATTTTTAAAAATTATTTTTGTATAGGGAAAAGTCTGGGAAACCAGGAATAGTGTTTAATACCAAAGGTTATTCTTTCCCAGAAGTGGAGTTCCGATAATTATTTCTGGGAAAAGTGTCGTATTTCCTTGTCCTGGTTTTAAATTTCTGGGAAAAGGGTTACAACTATGTGGCTTATTTCACATTTAGTTCGCAACATTGTCCTATTTAACAAAATAGCTATACAAATCAATGGTTTAATATATTAGTATAGAATAAATTTAATAAATGGAATATTATTAGGTCAATATGACAAGAAGAAAAAATGTTGTTAAATTAACCAGTGAGCTCACTGCAAAGCAAAGAAACTTTGTTGATATATTAGTTGATAATTGGGGGCAGATATCAAAAGTAGATGCTTGTATTAAAGCAGGATACACAACAAAAGATCCAAATAAAAAACCACACGAGACTGCGTCCAGATTAACTAATCCAGAATTAAATCCACATGTTTGTAGATATTTAGAAAAAAGATTATCTCAGGAATTAAATAGATATGAAAAAGATAAATTGCGTACTTATAAAGTTTTTGAAAGATTAAGAAACAAAGCAGAAGAAAAAAACCAATTGAACACTGCAGTGAATGCAGAATTTAGAGCAGGACAAATGGCAGGATTTTTTATTGATCGTAAAGAAATTAATCATACAGGTATTGAAGGTATGAATAGAGAACAGCTTGAAAAAAGATTATCTGAGTTAGAGGGTAAAATGAATGCAAACAAAAAAATCATCGATATCCAAGCTGAAACAATTACTCCAGAAGAGTGATTGGAATAAGTTTATTTATACTTTTAACAAAGTACATAATAAACATTTAAATTCCAGTGTTGGTAATGTAGAAGTAAAAATACATGAAGAAAAAAATAAAAATAAGTAAAGGACAAAAGGGAGATTTAAAGCGTTATCCTTTAGTGGAAGTTACGTGGCATGATATTGTTAGTGATTCTGGTTGGCAAGAAATAGACGAATTCTTAAAAACAAAATTAGCAATATGTGTAACCAAAGGTCATTTATTAACACAAAAGAATGGTGTTACTAGAATATTTGGCGATTATAATATTAAAAATGGCAATAAAGACGACATAGAAGATTTAGCCAATACTACTATAATTCCAAATTCTGTAATAATATCTATTAAAAAAATTTAATCTTTTTTCTTTCTAAACTGTAAGTATTCGTTATAAAAATGTAACAAACCTTTAATAGTTTTGCCGTAACTTATTGGTATATCATACATAGTGTTAGACAAATGTTTTAAAGCTTCATAATCTTGTTTGCTAATAGTTATAGTTTTATGACCTGTAAAATCATAATTAGTTGTTTCTTTTCTACTTGCCATTGTTTTTTCCTTTTTTAGTTGTTTGTATTGAGCCATATAACTTATCACTCAATTCGTTTCTTTTTTTGTCATTCATTGTTGCATGCAGCTTAACTAAAACTAAAGATATAATTAAGCCTATTACTATCGTCCAAGTTGTCATTCGCCAACCTCTGCTTTAAGTATTGCCAAACCTAATTCTCTTGCTATTTGTGGTACAATAGAATTGCCTAAAGATTTTATTCTGTTGGATCTATTTTTGTCCAGTTCATAGGATACCCCATTAGGAACTCCACAAAATTCGGATTGAGTTTCCCACCAGGTTTGTTGTGTTTCAGAACCTGTCTTGGAAGCGAACTCTTTTGATCTCTGCTTTCCTTCCAAGTTATGTTGTATCCCGCATCCTTGTGATCTCTCGCTACTGGTGTGGGGTACATTTCGTAATGTATCTTGTTCACCACATCGTTCAGTTTTGCCCCAAACTTTCTTCCCGTTTTCTTTCTTGTTACTGTCCAACCTGTACTGTTTTTCTCCACCGATTCTGGAGGCATCATCACATCCATGCAATTCGAAGCCGATGGAGTTGGATACATTTTCACTGTGTCGGCTAAATTGAGACTGTGTGAACTCTTCCCGTCTTTCGTCAATCTTCTTCCTGTTTCCGTTAATATCATTTTGGGGTGTTCTATTTCCTGTGTTGTTGGAGTTGGATACATCCAACCATACATTGCCATTGTCTTTTGATCTACTTGTTCCCTTAAGTTCGCAGGTTTGGTTCTGCCTTTCCTTGCAGTTGTCATTTGTTTTATTGTTGCTTGTTCTGATCTTGGTGGAAGACAATCCATTGTGTTTGGAGTTGCATATAATCCAAACTCGTTTTCGCATGTGCCAAGCACCGATGCCTGCAGCTGGAATAACAAGACATTGGACTTCGAAACCCTCTTTTTCCAAATCAGTTTGCACCTGTCTGAGTACCATGCCGTTGTTGATGTTAATAAGGCCGTCAACATTTTCGCCAATGAACCATCTGGGCTTACATTCTCTAACGACTCTAATAGTTTCGTCCCAGAGGTATCTATCGTCATCTGTTCCTTTTCTTTTTCCTGCGACACTGAATGGTTGGCAGGGAAATCCTCCAGTAATGACATCTGCTTCGTATCTATCTCCTTTGACATTTCTTATATCTCCTTCTATGTTTGTATTAGGCCAATGTTTTTTTAAAACTTTTTGGCAAAAGTTATCTTTCTCTACAAATGTAATTGTTTCAAATCCACCTGTAGATTCTAAACCCAAGCTAAATCCTCCTATTCCAGAGAATAGATCTAAGTGTTTTAGCATTGTTTAATCTCAATTATATCGTCTTCATATATCATTGCATTAGAACAAAACTTTCTTACTTTAGAATACAACTCAAATAAATCTTTGCATTTAAATACATAAGATCTAACTGTGTTGTCATTGTTTTTTGTATATATTAATACGTATTCCATATGTTTATTTTTTAGTTATTAATTTCATTTTAAGATAACTTTCCTCAAACCAAAAAGGATAAAAGCTTTTCACTTTTAATTTCTTACACATTTTTTTGTATAAGATTAGTACTTGTTTATCAGTCATGTTTTGATTGTGCATAGTTCTCCTTTCTGTTTATTAACTATTAATTCCACAATATAAAAACACACAAGCTAATACTGGAACTACCACAAAGTATATTATAAATATTATCATGGTATTAATACCCTAACCAAAAGCCAACTGCTTTTGTTCTGTAACATTGTTTGTTTCCAAATGTTTTTAAAAAGTCTTTAAAGTCAGCCATTTTCATTCCATGTGCTTTAAGAACTTTTATTGTTTTTTGTCTATTCATTACTAACATAGTTCTCCTTTATTGTTTTATTTGTTTTAATTTAGCAATAACATTTTTCATTGCTCTTATTTTTTCTGCCAACTCTTCGTCTCTCCACCATTGGTTATCTCCATCAGTATAATCCTGGACAAGATTATCCATAGCCACTTGTATTGCATTCAACTCTAGTGGTGTTAAGTCTAAGTTTATTTTCATAGTTTTCCTTTGTTTGTTAATAACAAACATTTATCATAACTGCGTTAAAATAAAACAAAATAACGCAAAAACTTGACTTATCCACAAAGAAAAAAGTACATAAAAACAACGACTTGCTGACAACATA
>CAILDT010000946.1 GCA_903833025.1 uncultured Bacteroidota bacterium
CACATAGATACGGCTGGAACGCTTACACCTACTAGGTTTGCTACTTTTGTAGGGCCACCCAATAGCTTAATCATTGTTCGTGTTGATGTATTATCCATTCAGCTATCTTAACATTTTTACAACATATTGCAAATAAAGTATTGCTATTCTAATTAAGTTGGCTTAATATCTAAATACGGCATAAGCCGTGTAAATTAGGAGAAACTCAAATGAGTGAGCAAGAGCAAGACTTCAACAGCTTCCAAGAACATTTGGAACGCATCTTTAAAGACCTCGAAGATGGGGTATTTATTACAGCAGATGAAATTGGTGACCTACGCTATGCGTGTGGCCTACCCTCGCCTGTTAAACCAAACCCCGTATTAAAAGCAGTCTTTAATGACTTTTCAACTATTTTTAGGAATAGTCAATGATGAAATTTTACAAAATTGGGATTGTCACAACTTACGAAATTCAAGACATCATTCAAGCAAATTCTTTAAAAAAAGCCATTGAAATTGCAAGCAAAAATTATGACGATGGATGCTATATGGAAGATTGTGAAGGCGTTGTATGGAAATTACCAAAGTTTTATGAGCGATATATTGACGAAAATGATTTTGAAAAGGAAGAAAAATGATTATTTCAGATAACAGTAAAGAATTTAAAATAGCCCCAGCAGGTAACCACATGGCTCGTTTGTACTCGGTCATTGACCTAGGGCATCAAGCTACCGAATGGGCTGGCGAAACCAAGATCATGCACAAAGTTGTATTGACTTGGGAATTGCATGGTAAAGACGATAGCGATGCGCCATTGACTACGGATGACGGTAAACCTTTGATCGTGTCTAAGCGTTATACCGTAAGCCTTGGAGAGCAGGCAAGATTGCGTCAAGATTTAGAGGCGTGGAGCAACAAAAAAATGACTGCGGAAGATCGCAAAAACTTTGATCTCAAGAATTTATTAGGCAAGTTTTGTATGGTCAATATTACGCATAGTGAAGATGGTAAATATGCCAATATTTCAGGCATTAGCCCTGTACCGTCAGCACTCAAAGCGCACCAGCCTGACGCCATTAATCCAATAGTTCATTTTTGGTTAGCTGAGTTTGATCAAGCTAAGTACGATGCGCTGCCTAAGTATTACCGTGAGAAGATCACAGAATCTTCCGAATGGCGTGGTCAGAAGGCTAAAGATGAAAACAAAGTGACTATTGAAGATAGCGACTTAAGCGACATTCCGTTCTGATGAAAGCATTTCCTAATGGTGAATTTTCAAAAAATCAAGGCATGAATTTGCGTGATTATTTTGCGGCTAAAGTTATGCAAGGAATTATTAGTGCAATTGGTCATAAATTTGTTGAAAAACCTGATTATTTAGAAATTTCAAAAGAATCTTACAAATTTGCGGATGCAATGATGAAAGCTAGAAATGATAGTTAAAGAAAAGTTAGCCGAAAGCGGCCATTGGTATACCCGTCAGGGTACGCCTGCCTATACCACCATTGGTAAAACTGGGGAAAGACCTACTACTTTGCGTGATGCAAGGAAAGAAGGGCTTTTGCCCAGCACTACCACCATCATTAACATTATGTCCAAAGCAGGGTTGGACACTTGGAAACAACAACAGGTCTTATTATCCGCTTTAACGCTTCCTAGAGAGCCACAGGAAAGCGAACAGGAGTGGCTGGCTAGGGTTATGAAGGACAGCCGAGAAACGGGCTACCAAGCCGCTAATCGAGGCACGGCAATTCACGGCATTATTCAGAATTGGTTTGAACAAGTTTATATGCCTGAAAAGCCTTTGTACCTTGATGCTATTGATAAAACTTTAAAAGACGCTTTTGGAGAGCAGCCCTGGCTTTCTGAGAAGTCTTTTGCTCACCCCTTGGGTTACGGTGGTAAATGCGACTTAATGGCTAAACCTATTAATGGTCAGGGAACGGGCTTTGTAGTAGACTTTAAAACTAAGGATACCGATTTAGACAAAATAGATGTTTATTTCGAGCACGAATTACAGTTATCTAGTTATAGAGAAGGCCTAAACTTGCCCAATGCACGGTGCGCCATCATATTTGTCAATGGCACGACTAACCAAGTAAAATTAGTAGAAATAGAAGAAGCACAACTTCAAAAGAGTTGGGACTGCTTCCAACACTTGTTAAGGGTCTATCAGATCAATAACAATATTTAATACCGA
>CAILDT010000947.1 GCA_903833025.1 uncultured Bacteroidota bacterium
AAACTCGGGATAGCTGAAAAAGTATCACGCGTAAGCCGGCTGCGGACATCTGCCACAGATCTACTTTTGTGGTATTTTCATGAGGCGGCCAGCCATGGAGCTACGTCAGCCGCTGGCTGCGGCTGCCGCAAAATTGGGTTATTAGGCAACCCGCGGAAAATCAAGGAATAAAAAATGATTAAAAATTATTATTTAAATATAATAATGTTGAAACAAGCTCTTATTCAAGAATGTATAGATGTTTTAAAACGTGATGATGTCAAAACAGAATTCAAAACATTTATAACACCCGTTATCGATATTATACTTGCACAAATTAATCCTTATTTATATTTGTGTATGATGTTTGTGATTATTAGTTTTTTACTACATTTAGGAATTTTTGTACTACTTTTGCGTAATAAACCATTTAACTTCAAGGATAAATGATAATAATAATTAATTTTCTAATGTTAATTATATAAAGATGAAAGGCGGTTCTTTTACTGGTGGCAGAGATCACGGTCAGAGTGGTGGAAGAAAACGTGGTAGCAGCAGCAGGCGTCGCGGTAGCAAAAGCAGGCGCAGTGGAAAGAAAGGCGGAAACGGTGTTCTTGCAACAGCTGCAGTCCCTTTCGGTATTTTAGCTTTACAACGTTATTTCAAGGGTAGTAAAACATCTAAACGCGGTGTGCGAAATATGGGTCGATCGTTTAAACGTACTTTTCGCCGTCGGCATTAAGCTTTTTATTATACTTAATAAATTTTATACTTGATGAATTTTATACTTGATGGATTTTATACTTGATGAATTTTATAAAATGTTTATGATTTTATAAAATGTTTTAAAAATAAAATGTTAAATGATCAACATATTTATTTTTTTTATTGAGAAAATTTACAGCTGTTGAACAAGACCAAACACATTCTGGGCAGCAACAATCACCTGCGATGCTCCATTGCAGTCCACAATGTTAATGCCATATGAGAACGCATCATGTGCCATAACTTTAGCACCCTGGGCGAACACTGTGCTGTTTCCGGTATTACCAATGTTACGGGCAAAAAGAGACAGCGTGTTGTCCGTCGCCTTGGCAATAGGCGCAAGGGCGATGGTCCAGCTGGTAATCATTTCCTCATTATTGTAATATGCCAAAACAGCGGCTAACTGGCTGGAGAAATAGCTGGACAATTGGGTGGCAGAGACGGTGGCCGTCAATATATCCGCATCCTCAGTTCCGGGTGCGGCAGGTACCGCAACGACACTGGGGAGGTCCCAATACGCAACTTGAGCCAACATGTTGGAGTCTACAACATAGCTTGTAAAGTTGGCACCAGACAGAAGGATGGATGCCGTCATCATACCAACCGAGTCCACATTAATGGTCAATGTAACGGGGAATTCCTGTGTAAGGGCAAGATTTTGCGAAACATCCGCAGTAATAACACCAGCAGCAACCTGCACACCTGACACGGAAGGCAGGAAAAAGTTGGCCGAAGCGTCATTCGATACGGTTAACCCGTCAAACGAGTAAGCATCATCTAAGGCGCTACCTGTGTTGCTGGGCCAGTAGTGAATCAAGGCATTCAAGTCCTGTTCAGTACGAATGTAATAAGTGTATACACCACTATCCGTGGATTTGGTACGTTGGGTGTCTATTTCACGCATATAGACGGTATTGATAAGGGATTGTCCGACGGAGGAGAGGGTGAGCTTGGAGGCAGTAAGAGAACCGGCGATTTGATAACAGGAAGTCATTTTATAATATATGCTTATACAATTATTTTTAAGAATATTTTTATGCTACACATTTTTGCGTGACATTGTGGAGTGGTTATGAATTCAAAAGAAAAATCGGCGCTAGGTATTTATTTTTTATTATTTAGTCACTTCTATTAGTAATATGACAAAAACCATTATTATCCGAAATTTTAATGGTATACCTATTAGTAACGCAAACGCGGTAGGCGGACATTCAATTCCAAATGCGAATGTGACTACGTTTGATAGTACTAGCAGTAATAATACACAGAACAGCGGTCTGGGAATCACTATTGAGGATTTAAATATATTATATTTTAATTTTCTTCAACCTTTTTTGAATGAAGGACCTTTTTATATGGACTCTAATGAATTATTGGCGAAGATTTATGCGGATGTGACTACCTTTATTGCCAATACAATTGATAATACGGCTATAATGGTCTATCAAATATTTCAAGATACCATAACAGTTTTAATGCAAACGCGCAATGTGTATTTCACGAATTTAATGCTGACAAATGAAGTGAAAACGTTACGCGATAAATATCAAATTAGCTTAGATAAAATTGTGGATTTAACTTTGGATCTAATGAAATGTCAAAATGAAGATAATGGTATAAATAATGCAGTGCTCAGCGGTAATATGGGTATTGTAATTAAACAGCCGAAACAACTTATTTATGCACAAGCCATTATGAATATTAATTTAGCATGGTATTATTACCTATATAATAAATCTTTTATTGACCCGCGCTTATACGGTGCTACAATTAATTATGTAACGACCATGGGAACGAAGAGAGATGCTTATCTCAAACTCATTGGACTCTTGGATGACAAATATAAAACACTGGATGATAATTTAAAGGCCAAACAATTAGAGATTACTACTTAATAAAAAATACTTAAAAATATTTTTCTGTTTTAAAGATATAAATCATGCAAAGCATAAATTCATCAAGCATAAATTTTTGTATTGTCCAAGAAGCTTCTACTGAACAACAACAAATCTTAGGGTTATTATTATCTATTGAACTGTATCATAAACAGGCCAAATGTATTGTCTGTTGCTCGGAAAGTGTAAAGAAATATATTGAAAGCTTCCCGAAAATGCTCGATTTAAATTTAGATTTTCGTTTGCTTGATAAAGAGACCATATTCAATTGTTTGACTTATATTAAAAACATTTTTAAAACCTTACAGTACGGCATTGAAACCTATGGCGAATGTTTATTGGTGAGCAAAGAACTAATTATGACCAATCCGATCCAAATTCCCGACATGGTGAAAGAACAAGGAATTGGTTTTATTAAAAAAACCTGTCAAGTAGCCGAGGCAGCCTATGAATTTCAACGGTATGCAATTTCTTTATTATATGTCAATAAAATGGACTATATCAATAAGTTTATCAAACATTATGAAACTGAATTGAAATGCGAGTCATTATTTGAAACGAGTTTCGCCGATTATAGCTTTGAGCAATTAAAGGAACAAAACGAGGAATGTATTCGGATTTATGCTCATTTAGCTTGGCATTTTGCGGAGGAATGTGCGCTAGAACATTTTTTGCACGACTATAGTTATGTGGGGACAGAAGATTTTTTTGCCTATGAAGATTCTGTTAAAATGACCGATATTACCAAGACACTGATGATTCAATCGCATACTATTTCGTTCTGTAATATTCGCACGGCAACTGCTGACAAAAGAATCCAACAATTAAACAATTATTTTTTAAATATGTTGGCGAATAA
>CAILDT010000948.1 GCA_903833025.1 uncultured Bacteroidota bacterium
ACAATAACGTTAGCAGTGTTAATTGTGATTGCACCGTCCTTCCCACGCTGTGCGAAGGAGAGATAAGAGAAAACGAATAAAGAGAAAAACAGAGAAATATTTTTTCTTGTGTTCACACTTTTGGCTTTAAATTAATGTACGAAAGTACGGACTTTTTCAATTGATATAACAAAAAAACACATTAGTAGATTAATAGTCAATAGTTAGGGATAAAAAATGTTCCTCATCTCATTTTATAAACATTTTATCTTTTTGTTAAAAAAACTAAAAATAATATTTATACTTTTACCGCATAATTAAAAATGCTATAAACCTTTAAATGCTACAAAATGAAAAACAAAAACGTACTATTAGTTATTATGTTTATTATGCTGCAAGTTGCTGTATTTGCACAAGGCAGAGTAATAAAGGGAACCGTAAAGGATTCCAAAAGCAATGAAACAATTCCCGGGGCAACAGTATTGGTAGAAGGCACAACTACCGCTACTGTTACCAATGATAAAGGGGAATTTACGATTACTGTGGATGGCAACGACAAAAAATTAATTATCTCTTCAATGGGATATTTAACAAAAACGGTTGCTGCCGACAAAGAGATGATTGACGTGATAGTGGAAGCCAACGCCACTATGCTGAAAGAAACCGTTATTACTGCTTTGGGAGTTTCCAAAGAAAAGAAAGCACTGGGTTACAGTGTTTCTGAAGTGAGCGGTGATGACGTACGTAAATCGGGAGAACCCAATATTATTGAAGCACTGGCGGCGAAAGCTCCAGGTATTGAGATAATAGGTTCTGGTGGAACGCCTGGTGCATCTACAAAAATTACGTTGAGAGGTCCTACTCGTTTTCAAGGAGAAAACCAACCTATTATTGTTATTGATGGGGTAATAATGGATAATTCTACGAATTCACCTTCTGCAGGAGATGCGCCATTTAATGTTAACTTGCAAGGTGTAAATGAATCGAATAGGGCGTTAGATATTAACCCTGATGATATTGAATCGGTAAGTATATTAAAAGGACCAGCAGCAGCAGCATTGTATGGCTCGCAAGCGGGAAACGGAGCAATAGTATATACTACAAAGAGAGGAAAAGGTGGAAAAGCTTTTGGTGCTACTTATACTACTTCCGTTGGGATAGATAAGGTAACACACTTACCCCAACTTCAAAACACTTTTTCGCAAGGTGCGGGCGGGGCTTATACCGACCAGACTTCTAACAGTTGGGGTGCACCTATTTCTTCACTTCCAGCAGTGATGAATACTGCTCACGATGTATATAAAGATTTTTTTAAAACTGGATATACCTATAATAATAGTGTAGCTGTGTTTGGAGGAAATGAAAACTCTACCTTGCGTTTATCGGCAGGTAATACCAGCCAAACAGGTATTGTGCCTAATTCAAGTTTGAAAAGAAACACTGTACGATTAACGGATGATACCAAAATAACAGATAAAATAACAGCAGGTGGAACTGTGGATTATACCAATACTGCCGGACAAAGAGTGCAAAACGGAAGTAACCTTGCTGGTACTATGCTTACGTTAACAAGAACGCCTGCTGAATTTGACATTACTAAATTTCAGAACGGAGACGGCACACAGCGTCAGTATTTTGCTTATTACGATAACCCATTGTATTCAGCGTATAATAACCCTTATAACGACCAAACTAATCGTATGATTGGTAATGTGTATCTTGATTATAAACCGTTGCCTTTTTTAGCTGTAACTTGGAAAGTAGGAACTGATATGTATAATACAAATACTCGCCAAGTGTATGCTATATCGTCTTTCGGTAACGATAATTCGGACGGAACAGGACAAGTAAATGTTACCAATTTGCAATATAGAAATGTGAATTCGGATTTGTTGCTGAAGTTTAACAAACAACTATCTAAAAACATTGGTTTGGATGCAATGTTAGGTTATAACTTTTGGTATAAGGAATCACAATCGGTATTTGCTAGAGGTAGAACACTTACTGTACCTGGGTTTTATAACTTAAGCAATGCTTCGGAATTGTATAGTAGTAATTTTGACAGTTATCAAAAGCAAAGTGCAATATTGTTAGATGCAACAATTAATTTCAAACGTTGGTTATATCTTAACTTTACGGGCAGAAATGAGTGGAATAGTGCTTTTGGTAAAGGCAGTAAAAGCTTTTTTTACCCTAAAGCAGATTTATCGTGGGTGTTTACAGAAGCATTCAAACTTCCAAAGTTCCTTAGCTTTGGTAAAGTTAGAGTGGCGTATGCAAAAGCTGGATTACCGCCTGACCCCTATGCTGACAGAACATATTATAATGTTCCATTTTTTACCGATGGTTACACAAACGGTAACACTTTACCTTATTTAGGTCAGGGTGGTTTACAGCAATCTACATTAATGGGTAATCCTAACTTAAAGCCAGAGAAGGTTACAGATATGGAAGTAGGAACTAATTTAAGTTTTTTTACTAACCGTATCACTATAGACTTTACCTATTACAATGAAAAATCAACTGATTTATTAGTGAGAGAGCCAATTGCGCCATCATCAGGTTATTTAGCTCGTTACGCCAATGTTGGAACTATGACAAATAAAGGAATTGAATTAGCAGTTGGGGGGGAGCCAATTAAAACAAAAAACTTTGGCTGGACTATTAATGTTGGCTGGTCGAAAAACAAAAACAATGTTACTTTCCTTGCTGATGGTGTTACGCAGTTTCAACCCGAAATTGGTTTCGGTGGTTTAAATAACTTTGCTATTGTGGGTCAACCGTACGGAGTGTTTTATGGTTCGGCTTGGAAAAGAAATGGAAACGGTGATTTATTGTTAGATGCTAATGGGTTACCACAAGTAACTTCAACAGCTCAAATTTTGGGTAATCCTTATCCGAAATGGGTAATGAACATCAACAATACTTTTAACTATAAAAACTTTGCATTCGGTTTCCTTTTCGATTTCCGCAAAGGTGGCGATGTATGGAACGGTACAGAGCAAAGTTTATATACCAAAGGTAAACTAGCAGCCACATCCGATAGAACTTCTACTTTTACAATAGATGGTGTATATGATGAGGGAACACCGCTTCACGGACAGCATGCTATTACACACCTGCCTGGTTACGATGGCAGCGGAAGTGATTATTATACTTACTTTAAAGGACAAAATGGTGCTGACGAAAGTGCTGTGCAAGATGGCGGATGGGTTCGTTTACGTTCTGTTAGTTTAAGCTACCGTTTTGATTTAACAAAGAAAGCAAAGAAATATGTATTCAAATATGTTGACTTAGGTGTTAGCGGACGTAATCTTTGGCTAAAAACCAAATATACCGGCGTTGACCCTGAAACAAGTTTAACTGGTGCAGGTTCTAACATTAAAGGAATGGATTATTTTAACAATCCAGGAACAAAATCATATTTCTTTAACTTAAAAGTAGGTATTTAATTTTAATTAATAAATCATAAAAAAACAATAAAAATGAAAAAGATAATAGTTAAAACAATTGTAATCGCACTTATCGTAACAGGATTTAATGCCTGCCGAAAAGGAGATGATTTGTATATATCACCCAACTACCCATCCACTGCTACACCTCAAACTATGTTGTCGGCGTGCGAAGTGGGAACGTTTAATAGCTTGGAAAGCGGAGCCGTACGTATTGCTTCTATTTTTATGCAAAACAGTTCGGGTGTTGCAGGGCAAATGGTGCAACCAGAACAGTATCAACCAATAGAAAGTGATATGGATAATTACTGGAACACGCTGTATCCAAATATGCTTAACTGCAAATTAATAGGCGATAACTATGGCAGTGCCGACCCTAACTATAGAGGCATTGCT
>CAILDT010000949.1 GCA_903833025.1 uncultured Bacteroidota bacterium
CTATTTCTTCCCACTAATTGTTTTTCCCACGCATTAATATGAGTATAACCCAACTTCTCTGTAAAGAAATTAATATCAGCTTCCTCTATATGCGATTCGTTCAGGTATGCCATTAGCTTTTAATTGTAGCTTCTTTAAAAAAATCCAAACTCCAAATTTCTTCACTTATCAATTTATACAAATCCTGGCGAGTACTTAAATCTTCTTTTTTATATTGATTGTGAGCTTTGAATGGCAATCCAGACCGATTAATGTAATTAAGAAAATTTGGATTACGTTCGTAACAAGTTGTGTTTAAAGACTGAGCTAATAAATTTTCCTTGATATAATGCGGCAATTTCACTTCGTACTTCCCATCTCCATAGGATTGATTGGTACCTTGCGGGACCAAGAGTAAATCACCTAATCGATTTCTCATTTCGTTAAATTCATGCACTTGGCTAAATTCATCTGAATGAAATTCCATTTTATCAGCCCAAATATGTTCGATTTCAAATGGCTTTCCTCCTGGATTATAGAAATACGTTACAAAACTTGTGGATTTACCTGATTGTTGTTCTATGTGTGCAATAATTCTACTTAATAAAAATTTAATAAAATGTTTATTTTGACCATGCATACCTAACCGAGGCATTCCATTTAAATTCTCCTCAATTTCAGATAATTTCTGGATAAAGATTTCACCCAATTCTGCTACTGATTTATCTCGTAATTCTAAAACCAAATTATACATAGTATAACGAATAGAACTCTGTGAAAAATTTCGATAGTTAACTCCCCGATATACTGAAAAGGTTTCAATGAAACGAGCTACAATATTCAATTTTTTATCGATAATATCTTCAGTATCATTTAAACCGATAGGAGCTATTAATAAAGAGTCAGCTAAGGATGTTGCAAATCCCCATACCTGACTATAGTACAAATGTTCTAAACCTTTTTTCAATTCCCATCTTGCTTTGTAAATTTTGGTAAACACTTTCATATAAAAGACAATATTTGTGTTTACAAACTCATAAAAATCGTTTGGGTTATTGAGCTTAATTTTATCTGTATTATCTTTTACCCATGTGTGAAATCTTGTACCAATTTTTTCAAAATCTTCATTAGCTGCTCCAACCTTACCGGGGCGAATCGTTATTGCATATTTTGCACGCAACCAGGATTGAAAAAAGCTAATATCCGCTTCATTCCACAATTCATGCAAGTCTTTAATTTCCTTTTTCCATACTACGTTAATCTGGTCTCTTTGTTCTTGTGTTCTGGTTTTCGAAAGCAAATAACCTTTAAGCATCTCGCTTGGTGTAAGGTTTAAGCCCCGGTCATTCATGGTTTCAAAAATGGTATAAGCATTATCATCCGAATAGGCAATTATGACAACAAGAACAACATTTTGAATTAACCAATCAATAAAAAAAGGTAACGCTTTTCCTTTTAACTCGTCAGGAAAAAGTGCTGCAATATCATTGTAACGTTCTGTTATGTTTTTTACAGTTTCATCGTCTGTTGGTTTTACCTCATATTCACCATTCGTGTATAACGCATCCAAACAATGTTTGCGTTCAGGCACATCCAGGTTAAAAGATTTTTGACCATAAGTTTCAGAATAAATTAGTGTATCAAGATTAACTTTTTGAGGTAAATCTTTTTGCAAATTGTTCAAATAAATAAGTAAAATAGTTAATGAGGTTAAACGCTGTTGTCCATCTATTACAGACTTCTTACTTTCTTTATTGCTTAATACTATTGGACCCAGATAATATGAATTATAATTGGCAACCTCCTGACGTTCGTGACTTTCATCATAGTTGAGATTAAATGATGTTTCCAAATCCGCAATCAGTTGTTCAATATGTTTTTGTTGCCATTTAAATTCACGTTGAAAATAATCAATGGTGTATTTTTTATTTGACAAAACATCCGCTATACTGTAATCTTTTGCTTCTATTTTACTTGATACCTGGCTCATATTTGTTTTTTTATATTTATTAAACCTCACAAACTATAAATTTCACATTCGGATATTGTGACTTCTTTGTTTCAAAATAATTTGTATTCAAAGTGTCCAGTGCCGTTTCATTAAAAGCAATAAATCCGTCCTTTCCATCATCAAATTTCTTCAACTCATTCCTGAGTTTTGTTTGAAAGAAAGAGCAAGCAGAATTGAAAGCTTCTCCTATAATAATTCTTTCATCCTTATCCGTTATTGTCATATCATTACCTGCCTTATTGCTCATGCTTAGTTTAATACTTTTTATAGAATGTTCTTCAAAAAGTATTTGAGCCGCTTTGAGAATAACAATATCAGAATATATACGATTACTGATTTCAAAGAAAGACAAGTTTTGGTATGGACCAAAAGAAATCTCATTTCTTTTGGTCCAGCTCATAAAACCTATTGTTCCAATGTCCATAGGGAAATTCACATTTGTTTCTTCCATTGACATTTCATAAATTTTTGTTAAGTCAATTAGCTGTTCAAATGAAAGTGTTTCATTAAACTGAGTTGATAACAAAAATGTTTCCTTTTTATTTTTTCCCATAATTTGTTATTGGCTCTGCTGCCATTCCCATTCTTTCTTCCTCCTCTTCCACCAAATGCTCCACACTTAACTTCCCACTTATCAACCGTGGTAATAATAAATCGCGGGTTTCTTGGAGGAGTTGGTTTTTTTCTTTTAGAATTTGTATTTCCTCAAAAAAAGGAGTAACTATTTTATTGAATTTAAAAAGTGAACCATCATCAGGTATTAAAATGTATTCTTGTTTTAAAAATTTAAAATGCCTTGCATAATGAAAATTTGATAAGTCAATATTCTTAATTGCGATATAGAAATAAGAAGGCAGCAAATTTTTATTTTTCGGATAGAGCAATTGTGTCCCATCTGCACCAGATACAAAAGGATAATTTAAAAATTTTATCCTTCTTGTATGGTCACCAAAAACCAACAGTGGTAATGGTTCAAATTGGACAAGACTTTCATCATTCGTATAGCCAGCAATAAATTTATCGCCTTGGTCAATGATTGGATACATTCCTCCTGTAAGATATTTGTCTGAACTAATTTTAGGCTTTCTCTTTACAGTAGCAAGGACTTTATCTAATCTTTGTTTCTCCCAACCCTCCGGCAACCCATCCACCACCTTCACTTTTTCATAACCCGGAAAACGCAACCTTACAAACCACTCTTTGTAAATTTCCTCTGCCATTTCTTCCAATAGCTTTATCCGTTTTGTATTGTTTTCTATTAACTCATCATAAGAGGAAAGAATGGAAGCGATTTTTTGTTGGATAGGGAGTGGGGGTAATTTCATCTTCATATTTTTTGCAACTCCAACATTGAAATGTTGTTGAGCAACACCAACTAAACTTCCAAATATTGCTCCTTTACCGATAGGCGAATTAATGTAATTACACAAAAACCTTGCATCTACCATACTGTGGTCAGGTCTAACAATAACTAAATCTGAACAATTAACTTCTTCGAAGTTATCAGGTATTACGCAAGCTGTCCCGGGATATCCAGTCCTTACAATTGCAATATCTCCTGGGTATAATTTTGATTTTCTGATTTTCTTATTGAAATCGAATGAAATGTACTTAGTTTGACTCGGCTCTAAATTTAATTTAAAAGGTAAGATATTTTGGGAACGAAGAAATAATACTCCTTCTTCAACATATTCATCAGCCATAGGACCTACATAACCAACGGTTAAATTCAAGCAAACAGTTTCTAATTTTATTTGAGGCCAATTATTCATATAAAGCCTTTAAACTTATATCTATTCCTTTTTCAATTCTTATTGCTGATTTATTTAATTCAATCAAAGTTTTGTGATGATTAAATAAATATTCTTTGAATTCTCCTTCAGAAACTTCATCACCTTCTAAGGCCACCCCCACATACCTTCCCGCATTTAAACTATAATCCTGCTCCTCCACATATTCTGTTTTATCAGCCAGTTTGCACAATCCCACTACATCATTATATACCCCATCAGGAAAGCGGCTTTGCAGCCAATGAATATTCGTATGCCAATAATTTACTTGCTCCAATGCCACTTTCCAGTTTTGTTGCAATTCATCCAATGCCCTGCTCACCGTGTTTAATTCAAGCTCTGCCCAGGTTTTATCTGCTTTTAGTTTTAACGCTTTATCGGCTTCTGCCCATAGTGCTATTAAAGCATCTTTGTTGGTTTTCAGTGCAGCATCTGTTTCTTTCAGTGCAGTTAAATAAACACTTAGCTTGGAAGTAAAAGCCAATTGCTTTTTGTTAGAGATTGCTTCGTTCCTCGCAATGACGGGAGGTGAAGGGAGTGCTGGGTTGTTTGCAATGACGAAGTCGTTTAACCTTTTTACAAAACCTGTTTTGTCCAATGCCTTTTGTTCATCCGCTTTTCGTTTGGTTTTGCTGTCTTCAGCATATTGTTTTAAATTGGTACGAGTAGTTTGCAGTTTTGTTTGCAAGACATCAAATGCAGTGGGTAGTTCGGTAATGGCTGCTGTAGCATTTACAATGTATCTGTTTATTAATTCTAAATATCTATCCGTTTCGCCTCTGTACAAACGAACAATAGCGGTAAGGTTTTGAATATGCTCTTCTTTCCATTCGCGGTGCGCACGGTCTATTTGATAATAAGTGTTGCGGGCATCAATAAAAAGTATTTTGTCTTTGCGTTCTGTAATTGCTTTTGATTTATCAAAAAACCACAGTGTAGCGGGCAATGTAACCGTAAAAAACATATTGGATGGCATACTCACCATACAATCCACAATACCTGAGTCCACTATTTTTTTTCGTATTTCATATTCCGAATTGCCTGCATCCGAAGCCGAATTGGGCATTACAAATCCTGCCCTTCCTTTTTCATTTAGTGAAGTAGCAAATAATGAAATCCATAAATAATTGGCATCTGTAATGCTATCATCGGTATTCTTGCCTTTGTTTTTCGGCAAGCCATAGTGGTAAAACCGCTCATCATTTTTCACTGTGCTTTCTTTTACAGACTTTACATTAAAAGGAGGATTCGCCATCACAAAATCAAATTTACCAAAGCCATCATAAGGGTTACTTTCGTACGAATTCACTTCTGTTATTTCACCCCTTATATTATTTACCATCAGGTTCATCTTTGCCAGCCGTGCCGTTTCGCCCATATATTCCTGCCCATACACATATATATCATTCAGGTCGTGCTTGGCTTCCTGCACAAACTTGGCACTCTGCACAAACATACCCCCCGACCCACAGGCAGGGTCGTATATCTTGCCTGCATAAGGCTCTATCACTTCCACAATAAAACGAACTACAGAAGTAGGAGTAAAAAATTCACCCCCTTTTTGTCCTTCGCTCATTGCAAATTCGCCCAGGAAAAATTCATATATCTTCCCAAACACATCGCCTGTAGCATCTTTCGGTATATCCGAAAATGTTTTCAGCAATTGAGGAAGTATATCTGCTTTCTTTTTTTCAATATCAAAAAATGCTTCCTTGGGCAATACATTTTTAAACTTTTCGTCCTGATGCTTTTCAATTCCTTCCATCGCTTTGCGCAATGCCTTTGCCATACTTTTATCACCGGGAAGTTTTAAAAGAAAATCGTAACGGGCAAAGTCAGGCAAATAAAATCCGCACTTTTCAATAGCAATAGATTCAATAGCCCGCTCTAAACGTGTGCCTTTGTCTTTATTAAATTCTTTGGTAATCTCCTCTTCGTAATGGCTGTATTTATTATCAGCAAACCTTAAAAAGATTAACCCCAGCACCGGCACCGCATAATCAGCAGCTTTTAATCCGCCATACGCACGAAGCGAATTGGCAGAATCCCAAAGGTCTTTTTCTAATTTTTTTAATTGCTCGTTGGTCATCTATAATTATTTTTTTTCAAAAGTACTTTAATTTGAATACAAATTTTGGTTTGTTTTTAAATTAATAGTTCAACACCGGCACTTGAATACCTACAATACCGTTAACTCGGACCGGAGTTACAGTAAGTCGGATAAGAGTTACGATAAGTCGGATAAGAGTTACAGTAAGTCGGACAGGAGTTACGATAAGTCGGATAAGAGTTACAGTAAGTCGGA
>CAILDT010000950.1 GCA_903833025.1 uncultured Bacteroidota bacterium
GCAATAACAATTTCATTATTCTCTTATTTATTATTTTCATAAACCTCTTTAATTGGTGCAATAAATAAAGCGGAAGGAGTATTTGAGTTGATTAAAACAGGAGTATGGATAGTACTTATTATTGTCCTTATCCAACTGCTGATAAATAAAAAGGAAGCAAAAGATATTTTATTAAAAGCATTTACCATCTCTTCGTTTGTATTAGCATTTATAGGTGTTGCACAACTTTTTGGTTTTGCATTTACGAAACTACCGGGGCAACTTATTCCTTATGGTACGCTGGGCAATAGAAATATTTTTGTGCCTTCTTTATTAATGACGTTGCCGTTTACGTTGTACGAAATAATAGTTTCCGAAAAAGGGAGATGGAAACTATTTGCGATACTTTCTTCTTTATTAAATTTAATAGTTGTAATTGTTAGCGGTATGCGTACCACTTGGATTGCTTTGGCTGTGGCTTTATTCGCGATAGCAGCAATTATTATTTTGTTCAATAAAAAGTATTCTTTTGAGTTTTCATCTTCTGCAATAAAAACAATAAAAATTTCTTTAATCGTATTTGTATTTATTGGTGCTGCCGGAATAGTTGTGTTGTATGTGCATTCAAATGGAAACAAAACAAAAATAGCAACAGTGTTAAGTATGAGTTCTACCAATGAACGAACTGCACTATGGAAAAAATCGTTGAGGATGTTTGCAGACCATCCTTTAAATGGTGTTGGGGTGGGCAATTGGAGAATACAACTTCCTGATTATACATTAACAGGATTGCCTCGCGAAGCAGTGGTAGGTGAAATGCATTATCAAAGACCGGAAAATGATTTTGTATGGGTGCTTGCAGAAACTGGCGTTACAGGGTTTTTGAGTTATGCTGCACTATTTGTTTTTGCTTTTTATTATTTATTAAAACGATTAAAGAACGTAGCAATTTCATCAAAAGAAAAACAACGCTCCCTTATTTTATTTGGCGGTTTGATACTTTATGTAGTGGTTGCTTTTTGGGGTTTCCCGAAGGAAAGAACTTATTTATCGGTTGAGTTGGCGGTTATTTTAGCATTGATTATTGTCGATTATCAAACGGAAAAAACATCTTCTAAAAAGCTAAACATTCATCCGGTGTTTTTTGTGTTGGTGCTTGTTTTCTCTATCTATAAAGGAAATAAACTATATGGAGGAGAAATAGAAACACAAAAAATTATTGATGCGAGAAGTAGAAATGATAATGGAGCAGTAATCAGGTGCGCTGACAAGGCACTGGAATATGGCTATACAATAGACCCTACTTCTTCGCCCATTAATTTTTATAAAGGCGTGGCTTACTTTGCGATGAATAATATTGACAGTGCCTTATCGGATTTTGAACTTGCCCGAAAGGTGCATCCTTACCATTTGCATATATTAAATAACCTAGCTGCCTGCTACGAACAAAAGGGAAACCATACCAAAGCGATTGAATGTTTGAATGAGGCGTTACGTATTTCGCCCGACTTTCAGGATGCGCTGGTAAATCTTTCAGCAGCATATTATAATACAGGAAATATTTATAAAGCGAGAGAAGTGATTTTGAAATGCAAAATAAATATCAAAAATGATGAATTAAATAAGTTGAATAAAGTGATTGAAAAGAAAACAAATTATGCACCTTGTTCGTCAAGTGGTGCTTATACCGAAGAAATAGATTTAATACTAAATAACAACTATACATTTAAAGCAGATACAATAGCCGACAGCATACCAGCACACGTTGGAGATTTATATTTTGCCGTATTACACGAATTAGGACACGCACACTCATTAGGACACGTAAACGACCCCAGCGCACTAATGTATTATTTCGCTCCCGATTCTGTTGCAATTGCGGGTAATCAAAGAAAAATTTTTTTAGGGCAAGAAACTTCCGCCATCAATGGTGGAGACGACGTAATGCAAGTTAGTTTAGCAACCACTTACACAGGTTGCACTGGTGTTGGAACAATAATACCCAAATATGTACAAAACTGTTTTTTAATAAATAATCATATCAATGAAATAACAGGAACAAATGAATTATCAATATATCCAAATCCTACATCCGATTATTTAATTATTAATATAACAACTCCCAAAAAATGTGATGCAATCATATCAATAGTTGACGTATTAGGGCAAACACTAATAAACAAAAAAGTGAAGATGGAGAAAGGAGAAACAGAAACAAAAATTGATGTAAGTAATTTATCAGCAGGAATATATTTTGTTAGCTACAATTCCGAAAACAAATTATCATCTCTTAAATTCATCAAACAGTAAGATTTTTATTTTAAACACTTGTCAGACTTAACAGTCTGACAAGTGTTTAATTAATAATAAGTAATTTTGTA
>CAILDT010000951.1 GCA_903833025.1 uncultured Bacteroidota bacterium
CTTTTGCCATATACAATAATGATAGACCCTTTGACGGTAGGTATTACAGAAGCGAGTAATAATTCAGGCGTTATCATTTATCCTAACCCCTTTACAGAACAAACAGCCATTATATTTAATGAGGAACAAAAACATACTATCATAAAAATAACTGATATTGTTGGCAAAGAAATAAAAACCATAAGCTTTACAGGCAAACAATTAACATTAGAAAAGGGAGAAATGAGTAAAGGGATATATTTTGTTAGAATAGAAGAAGAAAATAAAAATGTGGTGAATAGGAAAATAGTAGTGCAATAAAAAAATATTTTCAATCATTTGTTGTTTGTATCAATAAATTTTATACTTTTGCCCTCCCTAAAAAAATTAGGGGATAAAAAAAAGAGAAATGGCAAAAGAAGTAAGTGCAATGATTAAGTTGCAAATAAAGGGAGGAGCAGCTAATCCTTCGCCTCCAATCGGACCTGCTTTAGGTGCAAAAGGTGTTAACATTATGGAGTTCTGTAAGCAGTTTAATGCTAGAACCCAGGATAAAGCAGGTAAAGTAATTCCAGTAATCATTACTGTTTATACTGATAAATCGTTCGAATTTATTACCAAAAATCCTCCAGTAGCAGTTTCGTTATTAGAGATAACTAAAGTAAAACAAGGTTCAAAAGAGTCGAACCGTAATAAAGTAGGTAACGTGTCGTGGGCACAAATACGTGAAGTAGCAGAAGCAAAAATGCCGGATTTAAATTGTTTTACAATTGAATCGGCAATGAGTATGGTTGCAGGTACTGCACGCAGTATGGGATTAACCGTAACAGGCGAATCTCCTTTAAAGAATTAAGTTTAACAGGTGGAGCCCGAATAAAGTAAGGCGTTTGAACATCATAAATTAATACGAATGAAAATTTCAAAAAAAAGAAAAGCAGCTTTAGCAAAGTACGATGTTACTAAAGCGTATTCTGTGGCTGAAGCAGCCAAAATCATCAAAGACATTACTACCGTAAAATTCGACGCATCTATTGATATAAGCGTACGTTTGGGTGTTGACCCTCGTAAAGCAAATCAAATGGTACGTGGTTCGGTAACGTTGCCTCACGGTTCTGGTAAAACAATGCGTGTACTTGCATTGGTAACTCCTGATAAAGAAGCAGAAGCAAAAGCAGCAGGTGCTGATTTTGTTGGTTTGGATGAGTACATCGAAAAAATAAAAGGTGGCTGGACAGATGTGGATGTAATCATCACTATGCCTTCGGTTATGGGTAAAGTAGGTGCTTTAGGTCGTGTACTTGGTCCGAGAGGATTAATGCCAAACCCGAAAACAGGAACTGTTACAATGGAGGTTGGCAAAGCAGTTACTGAATCGAAAGGTGGTAAAATAGATTTTAAAGTTGATAAAGCAGGAATTGTTCAGGCATTGGTTGCAAAAGCAAGTTTCGATGCTTCAAAAATTGCTGATAACGCAAATGAAGTTTTACAAACGATTATGAAATTAAAACCTTCTTCTGCAAAAGGAACTTATGTTAGAAGTATTTATATCTCTTCTACTATGAGTCCAAGTATCCAGATAGATAGTAAGTTTTTAGGACAATAAGAGTAAGAAAGAAACGCGCGAAAGGGTAAAAACATTATCTGAACTGGCTTCCACTGGACAGATAAATTAAAAAACAACAGAAATGAAAAAAGAAGATAAAACAATAGTAATAGACTCGTTAGTTAAGGAATTAGCTGATAATAGTCATTTCTATTTAACCGATGTTGCTTCTTTAACTGCTGATAAGACATCACAGTTGAGAAGAATGTGTTTTAATAAAAACATCAAAATGCTGGTAGTGAAAAATTCGTTGCTTAAAAAAGCAATGGAACGTAGCGAAGGTAAAGATTATCAACCATTGTTTGGCTCATTAAAAGGCTCAACAGCAATTATGTTTTCGGAAGTAGGGAGTGATCCTGCAAAACTTATCAAGGAATTCAGAATAAAAAATGATAAGCCGGTTTTGAAAGCAGCATTTGTTGAAGAGTGTGCTTACATTGGCGATAATCAATTAGATGTATTAGCAAGTATCAAATCTAAAAACGAGCTTATTGGCGACATTATTGGATTGTTACAATCACCTGCTAAAAATGTTATTTCTGCTCTTAAATCAAGCGGTGGTAAATTAGCAGGAATAGTTAAAACATTATCGGATAAAAAGGAATAACAAATAAAATAGTATAAATAAAATAAGTAGTAATTAACAATTAAAAACAATAAATAAAATGGCAGATTTGAAATCATTCGCAGAGCAATTAGTAAACTTAACTGTAAAAGAAGTTAATGAGTTAGCTCAAATTTTAAAAGATGAGTACGGTATCGAACCAGCAGCAGCAGCAGTAGCTGTAGCAGTAGGTGGTGGTGCAGGTGCAGCAGCAGTAGCAGAAAAAACAACTTTTGATGTTATTTTGGTAGAAGCTGGTGCAGCAAAATTAGGAGTAGTTAAAATAGTTAAAGACCTTACTGGTCTTGGATTAAAAGAAGCTAAAGACTTAGTGGACGGAGCTCCAAAACCTCTAAAAGAAGGAATTTCTAAAGAGGAAGCAGAGTCAATGAAAAAACAATTAGAAGAAGCAGGAGCAAAGATTGAGATTAAATAAGTTGCTCGCTAATACACAATCTTAAGGTCTGGAACTCAATCCCGAATTCTCGGGATGAGGTCTAAGCCCTTTTGTTGTTTATAGTTGTTTTATCTTATTAACCTGTTTGTTATTTACAATAAAAAAGTAAAAACAAACGCAAATCTTTAAAATCGTGGCTCAACCAAAAAAAAACCAAAGAATAAGTTTCGCATCTATTAAAAGTCAAATTGATTATCCTGACTTTTTAGATATTCAACTTAAATCGTTTCAAGACTTTTTTCAGTTGGAAACAACTGCCGAAAACCGTCAGAACGAAGGATTGTACAAAGTTTTTGCAGAAAACTTTCCAATCTCCGATGCACGTAATAACTTCGTGCTCGAATTTTTAGATTATTTCGTGGATCCCCCTCGTTATGCTCTTGAAGAGTGTATTGAGCGTGGTTTAACGTATAGCGTACCGCTAAAAGCGAAAGTGCGTTTATATTGTACCGACCCTGAACACGAGGATTTCGAAACCATTGTTCAGGATGTTTATTTGGGTACCATCCCTTATATGACTCCTAAAGGTACATTTGTAATTAACGGAGCAGAACGTGTAATTGTTTCCCAATTGCACCGTTCACCAGGTGTGTTTTTCGGACAAAGCCGTCACGCTAATGGCACTAAGCTTTATTCAGCACGTGTAATTCCTTTTAAAGGTTCGTGGATAGAGTTTGCTACTGACATTAATAGCGTGATGTATGCTTACATCGACCGTAAGAAAAAATTACCAGTAACTACTTTATTAAGAGCTATTGGCTTCGAAAGTGATAAACAAATTCTTGAAATATTTGGATTAGCTGACGAAGTAAAAGTTAGTAAAGCTGCTCTGAAAGGAGTAATAGGTCGTAAGTTAGCTGCAAGGGTATTAAAAACCTGGATTGAAGATTTCGTGGATGAAGATACTGGTGAGGTTGTTTCCATTGAACGTAACGAGGTTATTATTGACCGCGAAACTATTCTTGAGGAAAAACACATTGATTTTATTATTGATGCAAACGTTAAATCTGTAATTCTTCATAAAGAAGATATCAATGAAGGTGACTATGCA
>CAILDT010000952.1 GCA_903833025.1 uncultured Bacteroidota bacterium
ATCTACAAAAAAAATACCAACCATTTGTTCAAAAATCTTTCTCGAAAATAATAATCAAATTGACAGAAACAAACATAGTCAAATATGAAAAAATACTAACTAGTAGCTTGGTGTACTTTAATTTTGATGAATTTATTCAATTGGATTTGTTCTTGGAATGCTTGGAGAGAAACACTCCTATGTTGTTGAAAAGACACCCAATAGCAGAAGAATACTTGGGAGAAAACTACCCTCTTTTTTTTGAAAAAAAAGAAGACATAATCGAAATATCCTGCGATCAAGTTCTGGCAGCACATAATCATTTGATAAATATAGATAAAGAAAAATTTAGAATACACACATTTATTAAATCAATTATTGATTCTAAAATATACAAAGAACTTCCAGCAACAAAACCGAAAACATTGATGCGTATAACACTTGGGAGAACTAGTAAAAGCGGATACGAAGTTACATTTCATTGCATAAAAAGTCTAATTAAAAATTATGGATACAATGATTTTGATTATTGCATTTGTCATAACAATATATCAGAAAGAAAATTATTCGAATTAAAAAAAACATTTTCAATCATAGATTCACCGTTAAAATACTATAAACAAAAAAATTGCGAGCTACCAATTGATGTTAGATTTCCAAAAGGAACAGACGCTACTATTAATCACCGTGTTTCTGCTGGAAGTTTATGGAAATTGTGTCCCGCTCGTTTGAGACCTAATGCTCATGAAATTATTATCGACAACGACATAGTTTTTTTAAAACAAATACCAGAAATTAATCAGTTTTTAAAAAGTGAATTACCTCTTGCACTAGAAGATGTGTCGATACATATGGGAGTCTACGAATCGATTAACGACTTCGATGATTACTTCGCTTTGAATTCTGGGATAATAGGATTGCCACCAAACTTTAAATTTGAAAAAAAACTCTGCTATCTTTGGGATATATGCAAACCTTTGAAAAAAGTAAATGGCGGAGACGAACAAGGGCTAATTACATCTGTTCTCAAAAAAGGCGAACATATTTTAATTCCTAGAAGTCATGTAATTGGAATGCATCCCAATAAACTTCATATTAATTCTTTTAGTTCTGGAACAACAACATATCAAATACTTAAAGACAACACGCAAAGAGACTTTATGGATTACGAAAGAATAGATTTTAATAAATTGTGCAATAAAACATACGCTTTACACTTCTTCCAAATAAACAGATACTCCATAACACACAATGCTTGGAACAAATTCTTAAATTACTACAAATACCTTATTTCCCCAAAGTCTATCATATAATTTTTTTAAAATTAATATATAAAATATGGCAGATAACTTATTTATACCTTCTATAATTGAAGATGTTTATGGACCAACCGCAAGAGCCAATCAATATGGCCCTATTTACAATCAAATGGTCAAAGCTGTAAACAAAGGAAGTTTGATTGTATTTAACTATATTTTCCACAAACCGGGTCACGATCCGTACCCTTTAGTCTTACTTACCGATGTGAATTATCCGCAAAAAAACCCAATACACAT
>CAILDT010000953.1 GCA_903833025.1 uncultured Bacteroidota bacterium
ACAAAACAATATGAAAAATTTAAAACAAGAATTAGAAAAGGCAATTATGGAACGCTTTAAACAAGGCAAAATTGCAAGTGCATTAGAAAAAGAACTGGAAGAACATACCGAAAATATTACTCTTGAAAAATACAAGGGAACTAAAATAAAACGGGATGGATTGGAATATGAATTGTTTGGTGTAAAAGCGAATTGCGATACCGCTGAATATTCTTTTAAACCTGAAAACATTACAACGGATTTGATTTATACAATTACCTCTGAATTGAAAAAAGATGAAGAAGTGGAGTTGAAAAAAGCAAAATACAAATTTAAAGATGATAAATATATGGGATGGCTTGATGAAAAAAAGTTTAAAAGAAAACTATGGATTGAGGAAAGTTACGATATTGAAATAGATACCGTTATTGAAGATAAAATCAATCTTAAAATTGAAAAGGAGCGTTGGCAAAAAAATAATGTTTAAAAAATATTGCTGCTAACGTTCCGAGTATTGCCGAAGGGCAGGAATTAGAATTACTAAACTTTAAAATTAAAAACGAATGATTGATAGAATTACTGAACAGCCATTTTGCCAAACCCGTGTTATAGGCAGTGGCATGAACAAATCTGAATTAACAAAAGAACAATGTTTAGGCATCTTAATAAATTGGAATGTAGCTTTTGAAAGTCTAAATAATGATGACTTGGATAGCTTATACAAAGTTGCCACTAAACATTGGGCTTATCATTTGACAAGGCAAGGATATATTGATAGGTTGTATAAATTCCGTTTGGAAAATGCAGTCTGTTAGCCATTGCCTAAAACACGAATTTTAATTAACAGATAAAATATAATATGAAAAAACAAACTTCAAAAAAGGCACAAAAACCGCCATTGAACAAAGGTGATGTTACCAGCAGTGCCAAACCGAAAGTTACTGTTGGTGGGTGGAGAACAATAAATTGCAGTCATTGTGGAAAAGAAAATATTGGAGGCATAATTACTATGTGGATTGACGATAACCCAGACCAAGCCGAAATCTGCAATTTATGTTTAAAGGAACATTATGAAGAAGTGAAATAGGCATTACTGCTAACTTGTATTTTTACGCATCATAAGGAATTAATCAACAAAATCAATATGTTCAAATGAATATGCTTGGAGCAGGTCTTTGGTTCAAAGATAAAATAATCACAGAAGGGGGCGACATCAAGACCGCAAAAGTGTACCACAGGGGCAATGGTGCAATGAAAAGAAAGGAAAATTTTATACAGTTAGGTATAAATACCTATTATACCTTTTGAATATTCAATATTGACTTAATTAATTTATCAATGCAGGAACAATTTGATTTGATAGATGCAAAATTAAGAGTAGCATGAGCGAGTTAATAATAACAGGTACAGGAAACAAATGATAAAAGATTTTGAAAAAGCACTAAATTTGATTAGTGAGCAAATAAAGATTTACCGCGAAGCCGACACGATGGATGGAGAAACGATGAATAAGGCACTCCAACAGATTAGTGCTACATTATTCTATTTGGAGAAGGAGCGCGCGAAATACCACGAACAATGGCAGTCTATTGTGTATAAATTGGTGAAGAACGAACAGGTGGCAGTCAATCGCGCGGAGAACGAAGCCAACGTGCTTGTCCCCGAAATGTATTTACTTCGCAGAACAATGGATGCCGCGTATTCTTGTTGCGATGCTATTCGTACAAACATCTCGTGGTTGAAGATGGAAATAAACCAAAATAAATAACATGACACTACAACAGATTAAAGACGAATCCACAGAGGAGATAATGGCACGTATCACCCAAAAGTACAAAGCCATTGATGCACAGCACACCGAACCTCCGCAGGATAGAAAGGAAACAAAAATAATCATCAGCAACTACCAAAAGGCTACGAAAAAGATGCAGATGGGGATATGCTCCAAGCTACTCAAACATCGTAAGCGTTTTGATGCTTTTGACTTTCACGTGCGGGTGGGTAGCCTACCGCCAAAAAACGAAAAAACAAAGGACTTGCCTGCCATTGACACCGAACCTACGATACAGAACATTAACGAGCGTTATTTGCAGATTATAGGGCGAAAACACGAAGATTTAAACACCGAAAGTAGAGAAGAGGAGAATGTTATCGCAAGGCACGTTATTTTTCACTTTTTGGCGACCCGTATCTACAAAGGAACGAACCCCGAACCGAAAAGAACATTGAGGACAACCTTGAAAAAGGTGGCGTTGCTATATAACAAAGACCACAGTACGGCTTGCCATAGTACAAAGGTAGTCAATCAGTTATTGTTCAGCAACCCGTCTTTCAACTCCCGATATTTCGACATAGAAACGTCCTTGTGTAAGTATTTTAATATCCCTTAACCAACCAAACCACGAACATCAAATTGTTAATAAATAATTTTGGGCGTATTGAAATATTTATTAATTTTGCATCTAATTAATTCGGAGTGGAAGCCGAAATGAAGATTTTAAGAAATAGCTTTTTGTAAGGGACTTCCACACCTTGCAGGAAGCATTTTAATTTTATGGATAAACTATCAGATGTAATTTGTAAAAAATGTGGTTCGGTAAATGATTACTGGACAGAAATGAAGAGCGGACAGCAGTGCGCTTATTGTAATGGCTGCGATTCTTACATAAAGAATGTTCCGTATCAAATACCCAAATTTTATATAGGGAAATACAAAGGGGAAACCATATCCTCATGCAAAGACCTTTCCTACCTAAAATGGTTTTTAGAAAAAACAAACCCAAAAGCATCCCAAAAGACAGCAGTCGAAAATCGTATTGCTGAATTAGAAGGTAGATAACATGGCGGTATATCGTAAAATTCATATAACCTTTTGGAGCGATGCTTTTGTTTCCGAACTTAAAGACAGGGAAAAGTTATTTTATTTATACCTTCTTACTAATGAACGAACATCTCAATTAGGGGTGTACGAAATCACAAAAAAACAAATAGCTTTTGATTTAGGATACAGTATCGATACAGTATCGGTACTTATTAATTTGTTTCAAAATTCGGGCAAAATAAAATATAACGAGCAGACAAGTGAGGTTGCTATTAAAAATTGGAACAAATTTAATTATAATCCATCTTCAAAGGTGCAAGTGCTTGTAAATAAAGAAGTTGAGCGTATAAAAGACAAAACCCTAATAGAGTATCTATACAGTACCGATACAGTATCCATACATAATCCTCCAATAACAATAACAGAAACAGTAACAATAGCACAAACAGAAACAGCGAAAAATATGTTTGATGTATTTTGGAATCTGTACGATAAAAAAGTTGGAGATAAAAGTAAGCTAATTGCTCGATGGTTAAAATTGCCCGAACTTGATAGAGAGAAAATAATGCAGCACGTTCCAAAATATAAATTGGCGCAACCCGACAAAAAGTACAGAAAAGACCCGACTACATATTTCAACAACGCGGCATGGAACGATGAAATTATTGGTGCGCCAATTTCTGCTACCTCAAGTACCCAAGCGTTTGTTTCAGTATTAACCGACAAAGACAGAGAATTTTGATAACGATTTTTAAAGATATATGGAGCAAATCCCCAAACTACATAGAAATTGATGTGGCTTTGGAGAGAATAAAAAGCGGGCGTTCAGCAGTACAATGTGCGCGAGTAAGAGAATGTTTGGATAAGGAACGCGCACAGGAGTTGAAAAAACACTTGCCGAGCGTATGTTTTAGTGGAAAATTCAAAAAAGACAGGCAGGATATTGACTTAATTGAGCATAGTGGGTATATGATTTTGGACTTTGACCACGTTCCGAGTATTGAAGGCAAGATGCAGGAGTTGAAAGCGGAAAAGTTTGTGTATGCTGTATGGTTAAGCCCAAGCGGTACAGGGGTAAAGGCGTTAATAAAAATTGCCGATGGCTCAAAACACAGGGAACATTATATGGCTCTGAAAGAGAAATATCCCGACCTTGACAAAAATTGTATTAACGAAAGCAGGGTGTGTTACGAAAGCCACGACCCGAATTTGTTTAAGAAAGACAGTTGCGAACCATTTACCAAAACAGTAAAGATTGACCGAGTAACCGAGAAGGTAAAGAATGATAATACGATTGAAATATACAATAATATTTTGAAGTGGTTAAGCAATAAAGGGAACGCATTTGTAACAGGGGAGCGCAACCTTTTTATTTTTAAACTTGCAGGTGCTTGTTGTAGGTTTGGTATAGACCGAGAAGATTGCCTTAATTTGTGCAATATGAGCATTTTAAGTAACGATAATGAATTTACCAGCAAGGAAGCCGAGCAGACCATAAAAAGCGCGTATAAGCAAAATTCAGCCAGTTATGGCACAGCATCATTTGAGAACGAAAAGCTAATTGATAAAATCAGCAGGTCAGAGGTGGAATTATTAAATACAGAAATTTATGATTTAACGATACGTCCGAAAGATGTGTATTTTGGGGAGGACGTAAAAGGGGAGGCATTAGAGATTTACGAAACAGGGTATAAGTCAGCACACACGACATATATCCCTCCAATAGATTATCATTTCAAATGGAAACAGGCAGAGATAACGCTTTTGAGCGGCATAGGAAATTATGGAAAGTCCACGTTTGCTAAATATCTTTTGTTTTTACAGGTCATTAAAGGCGATGAAAAGATTGCAATTTTCTCTCCCGAAGAGTTCCCTGCAAGTGAATTTTATCATGACCTTGTAGAGATGTACTTTGGTCAAAGTTGTGTGCCATCAAATAACGACAGACCAAGCCAAGATAAGTATGAGCAAGTTTACGACATGGTTTCTAAACACTTCTTTTTTGTGTACCCGCGCGACCTTGCTCCAACACCACAATACATCAAGGAAAGGTTTTTGGAGTTAAAGATAAAAGAACAGGTACGATGGTTTGTTATTGACCCCTTCAATCAACTTTCTAACGATTATAAAAGTGCAGGAGGGCGCACAGATAAATATTTAGAGGTTGTTCTTTCGGATTTCAGTAGGTTTGCACAAACAAATAATTCTTTCTTTCTGATGATAGCACATCCAGTAAAGATGCAAAAAGATAGTAGTGGGAATTACCCTTGTCCTGATGTGTTTGACCTTGCAGATGGTGCGATGTGGAATAATAAGATGGATAATATTCTTTTTTATCACTTACCTTTCAGACAGACAGACCCGACAAATACTACTTGCGAATTTCACAGTAAGAAGATACGGAGGCGCAAGATAGTAGGACAATTAGGGAGTATAACCTTTGAGTATGCACCGAGCCGAAGAAGATTTTTTATCGGAGGGAGAGATTATATGGCAGAAGCAATAGCGGAATCTACAACATTCAGCCAAGCGACATTATTCGAGCAACCAAAATCGGGGATAACACCCCAAACGGACTTTATCAAGAAGCCCGAAGCCCAACCGATAACAGCGAGAGAGTACCCGAAAGATGATTTTGGAGATGAAATAGTACCGATAAAATAAACAACTAAATAGTTTTAAAAAAACAATTAACAATAATCAACGAAAAATGAAAACAAAAGAAAAAACAGTTTTATGCCAGTTGATAGAAAAGCTAAAAACTAAAAGAGATATGTTTGATGCTAAAAAGCAAAAGAACTTATCAATCATTGGTACTTATAATATTGCTATAAATTTAGCAGAACAATTAGTGATGGTTGAAAAAGAACAAATAGTTCAATCCTATATAAGTGGAGGGAGTAATGAACATTTATACGATTTTGAAACAGGACAAACTCCTGATGAGTTTTACGAAGAAAATTTTACGATAAAAAATTAAAAAAAAACAATGACATTATTTAGAGAACAAGCAAAGTGTCCTTCTTGCGGAGAACCTTACAAAGAAATAACATCAAATAGTAATATTATAGGAGATAACTTTATTCGTTGGGATTTTGATAGTCATAAATGTATGGCAGGTATAAATTACAATGCACCTAAAAACATACTATCTGAAAAAGAACTTGAAGATATTGGAAATTACAGGGGAGATTATTTTGATAGAATTATGAATCGTGTCCCGATTTGGGAAGTACATAAAAAAGAACACGAATTTATTTATGAAGCGTTATATTGCGATTGCGTTCACGAAAGCAGTTATGCTACACTAAGCGTTCATAAGACTAAAAAAGGCGCTTATACTGCAATGAAACAACACAAAGTAAATACATATTTAAGGTGGTACAATGATAGAATATTATATGGTAAAGACAAGATTTACGGTTTCCCTTATAATTTTGCACAAAATTGGTCAATAAGAAAAGTAGAATTAAAAAGTTAAACTAATAATAAATAAAATGAGTATAGGTTTATTAAAATTAAATGATGGGCACACTTCACAAATGACAAGAGAAGATTTTTTTGTTGGTCAAAAATTAGAAACACCGATTGAGTATTTTGAAGATTGGGTATATGCTGAAAAGTTTGTAACGGTATCAGATATTAGCGAAAAACACGATATTGTTCACTTTAAATTAAATATGAAAGCAGGGCACGTTTGTTCGGGTATTAAATTTTCACAAGCAAAAACATATAAAGGATGAAAGAATTAAAAATATACGAATTTCAGGCAAAGCAAATTGAAGATACATTGCGGATGGTTGCAAACAGATTAAATTCAAGTCCAAAAGGAACTTCCCTCGATAGGGATATTATGCAAAGCTGGGGAATGATATTAAATGTTTTAACTCAAGAAATCAATAAAGAAGTTAAAAGATGAAAAAACAAGAGTATATAGGTAACTATCTTTTCAGGAAATTGAAAGACTGTAAACTTCCTTATGGAATGGAATACTTATCTTTGGTTGCAGAATTAGAGGAAAAGGCAAATAAACTTTGGAGAAAATA
The DNA here is from genome assembly GCA_903833025.1 of uncultured Bacteroidota bacterium. Taxonomy (GTDB): domain Bacteria; phylum Bacteroidota; class Bacteroidia; order 2-12-FULL-35-15; family 2-12-FULL-35-15; genus 2-12-FULL-35-15. The sequence goes on from CAILDT010000953.1 coordinate 6,847, forward strand.
TAAATTAAAAACAAACAAAACCAACGAAAAATGAAAACAGAAAGAACAGCGATTGCGCCAAAACAAAACGGTTGGAAGATAACGAAAGAAACTACTTAGGAGGCATATATTTTATGACACCGATGACTGCTGTGGTAAACGTGGCGTATCCCGCTAAAATAAAA
>CAILDT010000954.1 GCA_903833025.1 uncultured Bacteroidota bacterium
CTTCCTCCCCTTCTAAAAACCAATAACAACCAACTCATAATTCATAATTATTTAATGGGCGGCAACACCCCATTTCATCGCAACCAACTCCCCGCCCACACGCGGTATCTTTTTTTCTCTTTAATAAATTGCCTGCGGCGCAAAAGCAAAAAAAAGGATACTTCGCGCGGGTCGGGCGCAGATGGCAAGTTCATCACCTTTAACAACGTAAAATAACCTCCAAGATTGTCCGAATCTTATACCCGTTACTGCTAATCTAAGAATAGCAGCAACGGATATAAGAAAAGCCGAAGCAATTCTAAGAATAGCGGAAAGGATTCTTAGAATACCCGAACCAATTCTAAGAATGGCGCAATGGATTCTTATATTAGCGGAAGTAAATCTTAGAATAGCCAAATGGATTCTTAGAATAGCCGTGGCGAATCTAAGAATGGCGCAAGAGTTTCTAAGAACCGCCGCAACGGGTATAAGAATAGCCCTCCCTTTTGCCTAATCGCTTTTCCGTTCCCTCAATTGCCGCGAAGTAAACTTACTGCCATCGTGGCACCAACCAGGAGGTCCAAAAATATAGAAGATTTTTGCCTTTATAGAAGAAGGTTTCCGCAAATCCCTAAAAATATTCCGCCACTCGTGAAACACCATTTTAACAGGATGATACGTTTTAATATTTTCGGTAAGCCCAAAAACCACCGGCTCATTTTCATCTTCCTTCGCAAAAGTGCCAAACATTTTATCCCAAATAATAAGCACCATCCCCATATTTTTATCCAAATACATCACATTACTCCCGTGGTGCACCCGATGATGCGATGGGGTGGACAAAAAATATTCGAGGAAACCCAACTTACCCACCGTTTTAGTATGAATCAAAATTCCATAAATTTGAGTAGCCGCATAAATAAACATCACATCAATGCCCTTAAAACCACACAACGCCAACGGAATAAAATACACAAACCGATACATCGGCTGAAACACCGAACTACGGAAACCTACCGTTAAATTAAATTCTTCGGACGAATGATGCGTAACGTGTACCGCCCAAAACAACCTACAATAATGGTCAACCCGATGAAGCCAGTAATACATAAAATCTTCCCCAATCAATAACACAAACCAATAGAGGTAAATATTATTAATCACCCCAAAATGAAACTGATAAAAATAATTGAGAATAAATAAACACACACCACGCAATAAAATATCGAGAGAAAAATTTAAAGCAGAAAGATAAATATTGGCAAGCGTGCCCTTGGTAGTATAATAATGCTTGTTATGAAAATAACTGAAAACAATTTCTGCGCCTATCACAATTACATAAATAGGAGTAGTAATAGCAATGAGCAGGGTATCTCTAAACTCAATCATTTTATCCCTTTCTTCGAAAATTTATTTACCCACAAAATCCATAACCAAAAAATAAAGCCGTAAATAATAATAGTAAATGTATACGCGTGGTTAAATTCTGTCCACGTATAACTATAAGTTTCCATTATTGCCAACGCAACCAAACGTAAAACATTAAGCAACTCGATACAAATAATACCAGATAAAATATAAATAACCTTAACCTTCCAATTGCCTTTGTAAGCAACTATAAATCCAGTAAACAAAGCAAACAATGCCATAGCGTTACAACTATCACCTACCCATAAACCACCAGTTCCATCAATACCAAACAACCTATCCGAACCAACAAACACTTTGTAATTTAATAATTCGAGAATCCATTTCGAAATAGAAACAGTAAAATCTATTACCGCTAAATCAATAGTTTCTAAAGGATGAATCCACCAATTGTAAATAAAATACCAAGAAATATAAAAGAGGAAAATAAAAACTAAAAACTTTGCTGTAGGATTTTTCAGGAAGGGAATATTCATATCAACTACAAAAAAAAGAATCCCTAAGCGGGATTCTTTTTTGTAACGTCATATATTTTTTTGGCACCTAATGCAGCACCAGCAATTAGCAATAAACCAACTCCGCCATCTAACGGAACAGGACAAGGAGGGAACGGACCACCACAAGGTTTCGCGTGTCCCATACCGCCACCCATACTGGCAAAACTATTTGTTATAAATAATGGTGAACTTACTAATAGCACCACCAACGATAATTTTAATATTATTTTTTTCATTGTTCTTTAATTTATTTTGTTTTACAAATACAGTTTATTATTTCTTTACAAACTTCTTAACTATTGTTCCATTTGAGTTTTCAATTTTCACCAAATACATTCCGCTGAATCCTTCTGGCAAAGTAACATTAATTGATTGATTAAACGCAGCAACATTAATTGGTTCTACTATTGTTTCACCTAATACATTAGTAACACTCACCACAGTAGTAGCAGTTTCACCTAAATTAAAATTAATAATATTCCCTTGAGATGTTGGCAACACCTCTACTTGATTTTCATAAGCAATTGATTTATTGCCCGAACTAATTGCTTTGCAACTTCCTGTTTTGCTGAAATGAATAACAAAACGGTTAGCATCATCACTTGTGTTTAATCTAAATGAATAAATAGGA
>CAILDT010000955.1 GCA_903833025.1 uncultured Bacteroidota bacterium
ACCCCCGTGCGACAGAGCATAATGGTTATATAATATGCGCTTAAAACAACTTAAAGACACCTCATATATTAGTATAGAACCGCGTGATAGGGTTTTCAATAAATAAGGTGTCCGTGTGGCGAAATGGATATCGCGTCCGACTTCTAATCGGGAGGTTGCGGGTTCGAGCCCCGCCTCGGATATGGAAAAAAGCGAGTGTAACACCGGTGTAATTTAGTGGTAGAATATCCAGCTTTTAACTGGAAGGCCGTGGGTTCGATCCCCACCACCGGTATTATGGAGGGGGATACAGCTCATGGAGCAATACAAGTTGAGTTCCCGAGCGGTCAAAGGGGGCAGACTTAAGATCTGCTGCGCAAGCTTCGTGGGTTCGAACCCCACCTCAACTATTCCCGCTTTGGGAAAGGCGGTGTCAAAGAGTTTTCCTTGTGGTTTCAACAGCCACTGCCTTTATCGTAAGGTATTTGTCCGTTTGGCGCAGATTGGTTAGCGCATCAGTCTTATGAGCTGAGGGTCGGGAGTTCGAGTCTCCCAATGGACATTTGGAGCAGCTTGTGGAGCAAAAGGTCTGTTGTGGTCTAGGTGGTTAGAACGTGGGATTTTCACTCCCGAAACACGGGTTCGAGTCCCGTCAACGGAATAAGGAAACGAGGTTTCCTAAAGGATACAGCTCATGGAGCAAATAAGGTTCGCGTAGCTCAGTTGGTCAGTCAGCATTCACCTGTTAAGTGAAAGGTCGCAGGTTCGAATCCTGCCGCGAACGTTTTTAAAAATTAAAAACAACTTAAAAATAATAGTGTATAAATGAATAGTAATATGATAGAAGAATGGATGGTTATTGAAAAGGCTACAAATTATGAAATATCAAATTGTGGTCAGGTTAAAAATAAGAACACTAATAAAATATTAAAACAAACATTAAATAGTGGTTATTTAGCAATCAGTTTGCGTATAAATAATAAAACAACAACAGCATTCGCACATCGTCTGGTAGCAACAACTTTTGTAGTATGTCCAGACGAAACTTATGTCGTAAATCATAAAGACGGTATTAAGACAAATAACAATGTAGAAAACCTTGAATGGATATCATTATCAGAGAATTGTAAGCATGCTTTTAGTTTAGGTCTCAATAAAGGCAGACAAATTAAAGTTTCTCAATACACATTAGATAATGTTTTTATAAGAGAATATGATTCACTTCTTGGCGCCGAAAATGAAACTGGTATTTGTAACGGACATATTTCAAATGTATGTAGAGGAGTTCGAGGCAAAAAAACAGCGGGAGGGTATATTTGGAAATATACGAGTTATATACCAACAACACAACCTGTCCCAGATGGTAAAGTAATGACTGGATATCCAAACTATATCATAACAAAAGATGGTAAAGTTTATAATTCACAAAGAAATAAATATTTAAGTCCTTCAAAACATGAAGGTGGATATATGATGATTGCTATGAGTGACGGCAAGAAACGAACTACTTTTAGCGAACATCGTTTAGTAGCGTTACTTTTCATAGATAATCCAAATAGTTTACCTGAAGTAAATCACATTGATTTTGATAAAACTAATAATAATGTGGCTAATCTTGAATGGATGTCTCGTTCAGATAATAGTAAACATAATTTGTCAAAAATAAAATAGAAAAATAAACAAAATTGCTTTGGGAGAAAGAGCATACACAGGTTGCATAGTGAAATAGTATCACGTCTTGTATTTCAACAAGAAGGAACTGGGGCAGAACCAGTTGCAACCACAATGAAATCTTATTGGACAAGGTTTACACGACCCACTAGTGTAAAGGTTATCACAACGGTCTTTGAATCCGTTAATCCGAGTTCGAGTCTCGGGTGGGTCTTTATTTTTTACTCTACTTTCAAGCGAAGTAGAGTAAAACAAACTTAATCTTATTTGGAAAATCAAATACTTATTGTTGTTACAACAAAAATTCTCTTTTTTAAAAGAGAACAAAATTTTTGCTCGCTACGGGGGCAAAGCCCCCGTTAACCCCCGTTTTCCTCCACTTTTTTCAAAAGTGGATTTCTAAAAGCGACCCGTTTTAGATACGAGCATTCTTAGATTTGCGGCAGAAAGAACGCTTTGTACCTGTCGCGCGGCGGCACCCTGGCTTCCTGCGGCAAGTGGCACGGCCTAAACCACGGCAAGGGGAAGCACTTATCCTGCGGCGGTAAGTGCGGCGCTTATTTGTCATACTGCGAGTATTCATTATATTATTCAATTAGAAAATCCCTTTTAAAAAAAGGGAACAAAATTTTGCTCGCTTTTTTAAAAAGCGAAGTTATCAAAATTTTGCTCGCTTTTTTAAAAGGGATTATTGCTTAATTACGCATAGCCATTTTGTCACTCATTTCTCAAATCATGGGCCATTTCTCGTTTTGTCACTCATTTCTCAATACCATATATCGTTCTAAAATAGCACGGGGGATTGTATAGTTTCTCTCGTTGATGGAGATTTGGAAGTAAAATACAGAGGATTACTTGGGGTGACTGGGTGGGTTACCCGGATTACATAGTATGTTTGTTATCACCCGTCAACTTTTAAGAGAATAAGGACTGGTTTTGATTATAAAAATAAAAACAATCAACGCAAATACAATATAAAGAAATTCTTGGATTGTATATTATAATGGACGCATCATTGAATATCGTTGACTTGATAGAGAATAATCCAATAACACGGTTATCTAGTGTATATAA
>CAILDT010000956.1 GCA_903833025.1 uncultured Bacteroidota bacterium
GTGCTTATTTCAGAAATGATGCTTACCATAAATTCTAATACACCTGCTACCGACCCATTCGACCCATTTGACCCATTGCTTCCATTTGAACCATTTGCTCCATCTGATCCATTACTTCCATTTGAACCATTAGTTCCATTGGTTCCATTGGTCCCAGGATCGCCCTTTTGTCCTGTTATTACACCAAAATTTAATACAGGTGCTAAAGTAGTCCCTGTTATTAATACAGTCGGAACAGACCCATAAGGAAGGGATGATACAGTTCCTATTGATAGCGTTGGTGATGGTGCTTGAGGTATTCCAAAATCAAAAATTGCATTGCTTACCGAGCCAGAATTAACAACAGTTGGGGCAGAACCTGCTGCTAAAATTGATGTCGTTCCAATATTTAATGTAGCATTTGTTCCTGATGGTCCAATTACACCATTAGTAGAAAATACTGCACTCATTCTATAAGTAGCTGATGAGCCCCACGTCCCAGAAGAATAAACAAAACTAATTTCACTTCCCAAGGACACAGGTATATTTAAAGTATAAATACTTGTTTGAGTTGAAGATGAGATACTTAATGAATATATTGTAGATTGATTCACTTTTACTAAAAAAGTTCCACTTCCAGATGCACTGCTCCTTATACATAAACCTATAAGATTACAGGGTGGAAGACATACACCGTAGCTAATATTATTTACACCTGATCCAAATGAAAAATTTGTCGATGTATTGCTTAATAATTCACCCGCAACAACAAACCATCCTCCACCTGAAGAACTTGATTGATTAGATGCAATGGCATTTATTTGATTTTGAACATCACTTGATACATTTGATAAATATTGAATACATTGTCTCGGAACAGAATCATAAAAATTTGATGTCATATTTATTGTAGAAAGTTCGCCAATATTAGCAGATGGTGTTGTTAAATTACCGTTCGAAATCACAGAACCTAATCCATCACTTATAGTTATTATTCCTGATGCGGATTTATCATTATTGGTTATTCCATATGAATTCATATCCTATATATATAGCTTTTAAAAAAAGCTATTAATAACTAATTAAAAAAGCAAAGTTTTGTTATAGCTTTTCTAAAAGCTATTCATTATGCAAAGGAACTAAATTTAACACCAATGCATAGTTTGGCATATTAGCCATATTTGCACCAGCGAAATTCTTTAATGAAATAGTAATATTTTGATTATTTGGATAATCAATAATAAAAGCATTATTATCATTATTAGTTGAATTGTAAAAACTTGTATTTCCTACAAGAGATACAGGATAAACAATACCAATATTGGAACTCATAGCGACACCATCATACACTTGTAATCTTCCTATATTCATATTAACAAATCCATTATCTGTTAAATTTCCTACAAAGTTTTCAGATTTAAAAATAAATTCAACAGAGAATTTCTTATACTGTTGTGGTAGAAAAGCACCCCAATTTACAAAATAAGTTATGCTATTTAAATTTGCTACACCATTATTATTTGTCCCACGAGATGAAAATATAACTGTATATGATTCTGTCATTTATATATATATAGCTTTTAGAAAAAGCTATAACAAAACTTTGCTTTTTTAATTAGTTAATAATAGCTTTTAGAAAAAGCCATACGAAAAGTTAATTAGTTAATTTACTGATAAACTAATTAATTTTGTTTTTTAACCAAGTTTTCGTATGGCTTTTTCTAAAAGCTATTATGCGTATTTCGATTGTATTTCATTGTTAGGCGTATTGATTGCTTTTTCTAAATTATTTCTTATTGTGTGTGTTCCCTTTGCAAATTTATCTGCTAATCCTGCAATTGCTGGTTGTCCAAATGAATTCGCTGTATTGCTCACAAAGTTTGATACTCTACCTACAGTGTTATCTATTTTTCTTAATAGATTGGGCGTATTTACTGCTTTATTAAAGAGTCTCTGACTCGCTGCTCCTATTTTGTTGAATAAAGAAGACATTTATTTTTATATTATTACAACAGTTTAAAAAAAGAGATAATGAAAACATCACTTTTTTCAAAGCTATCGTATGGCTTTTTCCAAAAGCTATAAGTATGTTAAATTTTCTAATGAATGGGCTTGTAATGGACTTTGACTCTTTTCATTTTCCAACTCTCTTAAATTTTTGTATTTATGATTCTGTGTTAATGATAATAAACTTACAGGGTCGCTTGATGCTCTTATATCAGTTTGATTTTTAGGTATGTTTTTTCCTATATCCATTATACCTGCACCTTTATTATATGTTATTATTTTACCTTTTGCACCTGATTTTTCTGCTAAGCTTCCCCCAAGACTATGTCCATATACATTAGCAGGTTGTTTATATTTATCCTCTACTCTCTTGGTTAAAGCTTTGGCTTCTTGAAATCTCTTATCGTATTTTTCTAATCCTAACGCCAATTTTAAATCACTGCCTAAAAAATCAGATACACGCTTTGAACCA
>CAILDT010000957.1 GCA_903833025.1 uncultured Bacteroidota bacterium
CTCCATCAGAAATCTACGGTGTAAAACAATTAGAATTTAGCGAAAAAGATTAATTAATAACATATGAAAAATCTATATAACTTTGAACTTTCCAGTCTAAACAATGGGGTACATTACACTTATGATTTGAAGAGCAACAGACCTAAATATATTTATTATTTTTCACCAGGCACATTTAATATTACTAAATATATAACATATAAAAAGGGTAAAGAGCTTTACCGTACCGAAAACACTAACGACAACAATGATAAGTGTGTTGAAGTTAAAAGATATAAAAAAGGGAAATTAAAACAGATTATCAAACGGACGTATAACGACATAGGGTTGATGACAAGCGTGAAGTGGTATAATAAAAGAAACAAAACAGAATCGGAAACTAAATTTTCGTACGAATACTATTAAAGTTTTTCTTTCTGTTTTAAAAACTGTACTTTTTTATACCTTTGCCCAATGATAAAAGCAAACAACCCAGCACTAAAATCGTGGATAGAAGTGCCAACAAACAACGATTTCCCAATTCAAAACTTGCCATTCGGTATATTTAAAACCCAAAGCTCAAGCCCCAGAGTTGGTATAGCTATTGGCGACCAAGTGCTAGATTTGGCGGTGTTAAACAAACTCGGCTACCTTAAAAACCTCAACATAGATAATTCTATTTTGACGAACCAATACCTCAACGATTTAATTTCATTGGGCAAACCTACCACCAGCGCACTCCGCCAACGTGTTTCTGATTTACTAACCGACACCAATACTGAACTAAGAGATAACAAAGAAGCGCGCGGAAAAGTATTGCAATACATCAGCAACGTACAACTGCTGATGCCTGTTAGAGTTGGCGATTACACCGATTTTTATTCGAGCATCGACCACGCCACCAATGTAGGCACAATGTTTCGCGACCCCGCTAACGCACTATTACCTAATTGGAAACACTTGCCAGTAGGGTATCACGGCAGGGCATCGTCCATCATCATTTCGGGCACCAACTTCCATCGCCCCAAGGGACAAACAAAACCTGTTGACTCCGAAATGCCTGTGTTTGGTGCCACCAACGCGTTAGATTTTGAATTAGAAGTAGCATTTATTATAGGCAAACCCACCCAGTTGGGGCAATCCGTTACCACATCCGATGCCGATGATTATATATTTGGCTTAACACTTTTCAACGATTGGAGCGCGCGCGATATACAAACGTGGGAATATGTGCCACTCGGACCATTTCTTGCAAAAAATTTTGTATCCACCATTTCGCCTTGGATAGTTACCTTAGATGCCCTCGAACCATTTAGAGCAAAGGGGTATGAGCAAACACCAAAAGTATTACCGTATTTAGAATATACAGGAGAAAAAAATATTGACATCAATTTAGAAGTAACCATTCAGCCCGAAAATGCAGAAGAAACCATCGTTTGCAAATCGAATTATAAATATATGTATTGGACAATGGAACAGCAATTAACACATCACACCTGCAATGGCTGCAACATTAACATAGGTGATATGATGGCGTCTGGCACCATCAGCGGTCCCGCTCCCGAATCGTTTGGTTCAATGCTTGAACTGTCGTGGAGAGGCACTAAACCAGTTAAAATGAACAACGGCACCGAGCGCAAATTTATTAACGATAACGACACCGTAATTATACGTGGCTACTGCGAAAAAGATAATGTGCGAATTGGGTTTGGCGAAGCAAAAGCTAAGGTATTACCCGCTTTATAAAGGTTGCCTAATGATAAAGCTTGGCTTTAAAAAAGGTAATTAAATCTAAAAACAATCTAAAAGCTAAGATACCTACTATCAAGTAGGAACCTATTGATTGATTAAAATAACTATCACTAAAAAATATCATTTTCTTTTCTCCTCTTTTTTACGGACTGCGAAAGTAAGAAATTCTTTCAAATTTGTATAAATTATTATTCTAAAAATAGACGAAGAGAACTTTTTTAGTTTTCAATTACTTAATTTTTGGTTTTGCTAACACGTTATTTGAAGTA
>CAILDT010000958.1 GCA_903833025.1 uncultured Bacteroidota bacterium
TAGTTCGGTATTTGATTTTAATTCCAACTATGCGGGTATTACAACAATTGCTGCCGTATATTTATTTACCGTTCAAATGTATTTCGATTTTTCGGGTTATACTGATATTGCTTTAGGTATCGCAAAAATGCTTGGTTATAATCTAAAAGAAAACTTTGAAACACCATTGCGAGCTTCCTCTATCTCTGAATTTTGGAGACGTTGGCACATATCACTAATTTCTTTTTTCACTAAATATATTTATTATCCACTTGTATATAAATTGCGTGAATACAAAAAATGGGCTGCGATGGTTGGTATTGCAGTTACATTTATTCTATCTGGATTATGGCACAGGGCGCAACTAACTTTTTTTTGTTGGGCTTTGTGTCACGTTATCTATTTAAATTTTGAACTACTTACAAAACGAAGTAGAGCAAAGTTGTTTTCAAAATTCAATAGTTTAATTTTAAAAATAAGTTCTGTATTTATTGTTTTTAACGCTGTCTGTTTTTCTAATATATTTTTTAGGGCAAGTTCTGTAGATAAGGCAACTCATTTGATAAAAAACATAGGCAGCAATTTTATTCCAAGCTATTGGCTTGCTGGTTTTATTGCCCCTTTGGCTGTTGGCGGACATCAGATAGATGAGTTTAATTTTTACATTAGCATTTTAATTGCATTATTGGTTTTAATATTTGAACGAAAAATCAATTCGTTAGTTTTAAAGCAAAATTATTCAGTAGGTTTTGTAGTTCTCATTGTTTTGTTAATAATGGTTTTCGGGATATTTAATAGTGGAGCTAGATTTATTTATATGCAATTTTAAATGAAAATTATATTTGTAAAAATAGTGACTTCCGTGTTTTTTATTTGGCTACTCCTTATCAGTTTAAGTGTAGTGTTTGATTTTGCTTTAAAGCAAAATTGCAATTTAAAAGCATCTTACATTCAAAAAACAAAAATTAATGCTGATATATTAATTCATGGTCCTTGTGAGCCATTATGGTTTGTTTCCCCTGCAATATTAGATAAGCAAACTGGATTAAAATCATATGATTTAGCACTTAGTCATTCTGACTTTGCTGACAATTATTTGCATCTTTATTTTTATTTAAAAAATAATTCACCTCCAAGATATTTGTTTTTATTTGTAACTCCCGAATCAATGGACGAGAATTATGATACGTTCAACACCTATCGATTTGCCGATTTTATTGGCGATGTAAAAGTTGACAGCGTTGTTAAAGAATGCGACTCTTCCTATTTTTTTTGGACTAAAATACCTTTTATGAAATATGCTTATTACAACAATAAAATAAATTTTGATGCAGTGCAAGGGCTTAAACATTATTTTACACATCGTACTTTGCCTCATTTTGTTGATGGTTATGAACCACCCCTTCAAATAAAATGGGATAATCATTTGGACGAGTTTATTCAACTATACCCAAAAGGATATAGTTTTAAGTGGAGTAAGCGGCGAGAAAAATATTTATCCTTAATAATTAAAGAAGCACAACAAAAAGGGGTTAAAGTTTATTTGTTCGAGTCGCCGGTGCTTAAGGAATCATTGCAATATCAGCCTAATAGAAAGGAAATTGTAAATAAAATAAAGGCACTTGCTGCTACTTACAATATCGTTTATAAGCAGTTTGATGATTTAGAAATTAGTGAATCAAGAGAAAATTTCATGTCTCCTTTGAACCTTAATTTGAAGAGTTCTCGTATTTTTACGGACGAATTAGGTAAATACATAAAAAACATTGATACAAAAGTAAATGAATAAAATAGTAACAATTTTATTTTCGTTGTTTTCTTTAGCTGCCGTTGCTCAACCCGATTCGGTTGCATATACACACGAATTTGAATTCACAGAAGGTATTTATTTGAACTATTCTCAATTTATAAATAATCTTCCTATACCTAAAGCTTCTATTGTTTCGAACTATCCCAAAACACAAATTGATTTTTTAGCAGAAATATCAAATCAAAAAAGCATAAGTTATAATGATATTAATGGCAACTTACAAAGGGTTGAAACAGTAACTATCTGGGGGTATTCGCGCAACCATTCTATTTACATTAATTATTTGAAGCAGCTTTGTAAAGTAAATGTAATTGGTACATTGTTTTATTTTTCGGCTAATGTTACTTGTTCTATCGGTGTGCCCGACCCTATGGGAATGAACACTAATTATGAGGAAACTCGCCAGTTTGTTTACGACACAAAAATTGATAAGTTTTTTGAATTTAATGTTAAATCAATGGAAGAGATTTTGATGGATGATAATGAAATGCACTCAAAGTTTGTCGCGATGAAAAAGCGCGAGAAGCCTGATGTAATATTTATATTGTTGAGAAAATATAACGAGCGTCATCCGTTATATATTAAAGTAAAATAATTTACTTTTTTAGTTCAGTATCTTTTGTAAACTCTTTTTCAGTAATAGTTACACCATCTTTAAAGTAATACACCGCACCGAAAGTAGTTTCCTTTTTAGTGTATAAATATCCTTTATTGCCAACTACTAAAATTCTGCGAGTAACTTGCATATTATTTTCCTTTACTTTTTCTTCCGTTACTCCTTGCGGATACTTTTTCGCCAAATCGTTTTTAAACAATTCCTCATCTGCTTTTAATTTTTCTATATCAGCAAGGCGTATTTTTGGGTATGCTTCGCCAGGCTTTAATTTTATGGCTTCGTTAAATGCTTTGGTTGCTACATCATAATTTTGTGCTGATATAGCAGAATCGGCAGTTGTAGTGTATGCTGTGTGTTTTTTATCCAACGCTTTTGTAATTGCTTCTCTTTCTAACCTGTCTTTTTCTGTAGCGTCGGCTATTGCTTTTTCTTTTGCTAATCTTTCTTTTTCAGCACCATCTTTTTGTGCCTTTTCGTCTGCTATTCTTTGTTTTTCGGCGGCATCCGCTTTTGATTTTTCATCTACCAATTTTTGTTTTTCGGAAGCTATCGAATCCGATTTCATCTTTTCCAATCTGCTTTTCTCTGCTGCATCAGCCAATTGTTTTTCCTTTTCTAATCTTAATTTTTCAGCAGCATCTGCTTTATCTTTCTCGTTTTGCAAACGAACTTTTTCAGCGGCATCGGCTATTTCTTTTTGTTTTGCAAGTTTTTCTTTTTCTGTTGCTGCGGCAGCTTCTTTTTCTAGTCGTGCTTTTTCGGTGGCATCAGCCAGTTGCTGTTCTTTTTCTTTTGCTAATCTTTCTTTGTCAGCAGCATCAGCTTCGGCTTTTGCTTTTGCTATTCGCTCATTATCAGCCGCTATTGCCTGTATTCTTTCTGTCTCCGACAGTTTTGTTTTTGGATATTGTTCGTTCGGCTTAAAAGTTAATGCGTTGTTATATTCATCTTTTGCGACATCATAATTTTTTAATCCAAACGCTTTATCTGCTTTTGTTACGGCACTATTATATTTTGCTTCAAGCGGAATACCTTTATTAATAAAATCCTCAACAAGTTTTTGAAGTCCAGCAAATTCCTTTTGCATCGATTGATTTTCTTCTTCATCTGCCTCCACTGTTTTTTTATCAGAATTATAAATATAACTCATCATTGGTTTATCCAATGTTTCCTCTATTTTAGAAATTATTTTGGGGTCGTCGGGTATTTTAAATAATTCTACTTCAGGTGTTGAAGTTGCTTTAAATTTTTTTGCTTCATCGTCCGAAAACCCCATTGTAGAATATATTATTTTTACTTTAATATATCCTGGCTTAGTAATAAAAATACTGTATTCCTGATTCGGTTTTAAGTAAAAAGAAAATGTGCCTGAAGATTTTGTGATGTCCTGTTTGGTTTCATCCGATTCATCATTGGTAAGCGTGGCGGTTGCTCCCAGCAGGTTTTTGCCGTTTTCTTTTACCACGCCTTCTACTTTATAGCTGAATTGAGCATTGCCAGCAGTGCAAATTAGAAGGGCAATAAATGGAAGTATATATAAGAAACTCTTTTTCATTTTAAATTTATTTGCAAAATTAATAATAAAACTGCTATGAGTGATAAACAAATATGTTGGAGATGTTTCTTAACATAAGTTGGGAGTTTGGAATGATGCTTTTGCAATTTGTGCTCGCTCCATGTGAAGTATCTTTTTTTGCTTTGCGCCTTAGTCTATTTATTAAAAAAAAGATACCGCGTGTGGGCTTGGGTGTATGTCGAGATGAATGAGTTTTGTTGGTCTGAATTAATCCGCCCATTGAATTAATAAACTACCCTACAATCTTCCCGTCTGCAAGTTCAATAGTTCTGTCCGAAGCTTTGGCGAAATCAATATCGTGGGTAACAGCAATAATCGTTTGCCCGAATTCGTGGGCTATTTGCTGAAAAGTATCAAACACAATCTTCGTGTTTTTACTGTCGAGGTTGCCTGTTGGCTCGTCACACATAATTATTTTGGGAGAATTAATAAGCGCACGTGCAATGGAAACACGCTGTTGCTGTCCGCCCGAAAGTTTGGATGCTGGCTTTAATGCCTGGTCTTTTATGCCAAGCATATCCAGCTTTTCATACGCTTGCTGTTCCACTTCTTCGTGCGAATATTTACCTAATTTAAGTGCAGGAATCATAATGTTTTTGAGGCAACTGAATTCGGGAAGGAGGTAATGAAATTGAAAAACAAAACCGATATTCTTGTTTCGTATCGCTGCGAGTTTATTTACTTTTTGACCTGTTATTAAGGCGTCGTCAATAAATAATTCGCCCTCATATTCGGTATCCATTGTTGAAAGTATATATAATAAAGTAGATTTCCCGCTCCCTGATTTACCAACGAGAGTAAGAAATTCGCCCTGGTATGCTTCAAACGAAATATTATCAAGTACCTTAAACTTTAGTGGGTCGTAAAAATATTTGCCTATTGCTTTTGTTTTTAAAACTACTTTCTTTTCCATTGCTTCTTATTACTTTCTGAATATCGCCACAGGGTCAACTTTTGCTGCTTTTCGTGCAGGAATAAATCCGGCACCAAATGTTACAAGTATCCCAACACCCACACCGGTAAGTGATACAGGCAGTTCGAACTGAATAGGGAAATACCCAATATCTGCCCCTATATATATATGACTTAAAAGATTAGTTAATAATGCTGCCATCAGAAATCCAAGAATGGTACCTATAATGCCCATTACCATTGCTTCCATAACAAATATTTTAACTACATCTCCTCCCGAAAAACCTGTTGCTTTTAATATTGCGATGTCATTCATTTTTTGAGAAATGGTCATATTCACAATGTTGTATATCCCAAAAGCAGCTACCAGCAATATCGCCCACGATATTACGGTAAACATAATTGCTCTTATTTTTTTTCCTGCAACAAATAATTCATTAGCTGCTTTCCAGTCTTCAAAACTATATCCTGTAAGTTTGCTTAGTACTTTACCATAAGCAGGAGCTTGTTCTGGGTCTTTTATGTTTACATAAATGTCGGTAACATAACTTGGTCCTTGTCCAAGAAGTTGTTGGGCAGTTGCAAGATTCATATAACTCTTTCCTTTGTCAGTAGCAAGGTTGCTTGTCTTGAAAAGACCTACCACTTTCAATAATTTAATAACACCGATGGAGGAAATAACAGAGATATTATCATTCATTTTTAAACTTAATTTATCTGCAATGCCCACTCCGATGATTATTCCGTTGGGTGTATTTAAGAGTGTGCGTAAATCACCAGCAACCATTGTAGATTGAATATCGAACATCGCATTTGCTTCCACAATGTTTATCCCCCAGCCAACACCATTAAGTTGCGATTTTCCATTATTATAAAATACATTTGCATTTACCATCTCTGCTGCGGAAGTTACTTCAGGTTGTCTTTTTATTTCATCCAGTAACTTTACAGGATTAATAAGATTTTTGGAGATGTTCGATATTTTAGGATTGATAATAACTGTCGATTTTATTTTCGCAGAATCTTTTTCCAACGGCTTGCTTATCTCGTCTTCCTTGTATATCCGCACGTGAGGAGTTGTTTTAAATATCGCATTATCAGAGTATCTGTTGGTTCCGATAATCAACGTATTCATTGTAATGTAAATGGCAATACCAATAGTAACACCTAAGGCAGCTACAATAGTTTGCCGCTTGCGGGTGAGGATATGTGTTAATGCTATCTCTGTATTTACGCCTGTTTTCATTCTTTTATTCTAAAATAATAACGGTATTCTCATCAAGTCCCTTAATAATTTCCACCCAATCGTTAGAGAAGAAACCAGTTTCAACAGTTGTTTTACCAGCACCCTTTATATTAACTTTATTGCCATAACCAAGATATTCTTTAGGGATAACTAAAATATTATTCTTTGTACCAAGCACAATATTGCCTTGCAACTGTGTTCCTGAAATATTAAAATCCATTTTGTTTGTAAACTTTACCTTACAATAAAAAGACTGTGCCTGCTCATCAAACGCCGGATATATTTCGGAAACAGCGCCGTCGTAATTTTTATTCTTATCCGTATTCAATTGAATAATTACTTTTTGTCCTAACTTAATTCGCGAAATATTCGTTTCATCAATACTTAGTTTTGCATATAAATTATTTTCATCGCCAATAACAGCAATAACATCCCCCCTACGCACATAATCGCCAAGTTGCTTTAATTTCTTGAATACCTTCCCTCTCACCACCGCCTTAATTTCATTGTTGCCCTGCAATACTCCATTTACATTAGATTGGGATTGCTGAATAATTAATTGTTGGTCGGCTTGTTGTTTTAATAAATTATAATTATCCTGCAATGAAGCTAGATTAGCTTTTGAATTTTCCTTCGCCAGAGATATATTTTCGTATTCTAATTTTGAAACACTTTTTTCGTCATACAACTTTTTATAACGCTCTTCCTGCACTTCATCCTGTTTTAATTTCAACTTAGCAAGTTCAATATTATCTGCTACCTGTTTCAGTGCAGGCGCATTTGGAGAAGTATTATTTCCAGCGATAGATAAAAGGGCGTTTGCACTTTGCGAATTATAATCGTTCGGTTTGTTTTCTATAACAGCTAAAATAGTTCCCGCTTTGACAGTGTCTCCTTCATCAAAATTTAATTTAATCAGATAACCGTCACTCTGTGCAGTCATATTATACTGGTTATCGGGAACAAGAACACCAGAAGCAAAAACAGTTTCGGTAATGTCTTTTCTTATTGGTTTTGTTTCCGTTGATTTTTTTCCACAGGAAATAAGCAGCGAGAATGCTACGATAAACGCAGGTATTTTAATTAAAGTTTTCATTTTATTTTATTTTCAATATCAATTTTAGATTTTGTGTAAAGTAAACTTGCCAGCGCACTGCTATAATTAAAGCGGCTTGCCAGCATATCATTAAAGGCGATTAATAATTTATCAGCAGGTAACAGCGATTCGTTGTATTGGTTAACTGCCATTGTATAATTTTCCTGTTTCAATTGAAACA
>CAILDT010000959.1 GCA_903833025.1 uncultured Bacteroidota bacterium
TTGTCGCGGGGCGAAAGAGACGAGCTTTTAATCCCCCCTTTTTTTTACTTCATAAATCTTTCAAACGTTATCGGCAAGTGTAAGACCCGAACCCGACAACAGAAACGTAAGCGAATAGTTATTTAGAAACAGACACGCAAAATGAAATTACAACCTTATTATTTGTTTTACCTTCTGACCTTATTGCTTATTGTTTTTGGAATTGCCACGAAAGAAAAAACTTTTATAAGTCCAGGTTGGCATACGACAATATTTATCGGTTATTGGTTTTATGTTATGCCGACAGCATCGTTATCTATAGTGACAGCAATTATTTACAACTATTTCAGTTATACGAACAGACCTGTGAAGACGGGAATAATAATTATTCATTTTATAACTGTAGTTCTTGGACTTGTTTTCATATTGAACTTATACAGAACTATGTTAGTTAGTATTCCCGACACGACTGCAATTGCATATGGAAAAAGTTCATTGTTAATGACCGTTCTTGCACCAGTGTTTTTAGTTACATCTTTAGTAATATTTATAACAGGACTTGTGAAAGCGCATCGTGCAAGGACAAGCAACAGAAAATATAACAGTTAAGACAAGTGGACAGCGAAACGAAAAGAATAAACATTAGATTTGACGCGTGAAACAAGACGAACACCAGCCGATAACAAGAACTGTGGTTAAAAACAAGTCTTTTTAGAGAAATATTTTTCATCATATGGCAATTCCGACCCGCCGGCGCGAGGTACTGTCTGAGAAACCAAATAAAATCGCATTTATTTTTTCTTTATATTTGTATCAATCGAAAGAAGGCATACAGCGATACTTCGATGGATGTCTATCTTGTGTAGTCCCAAACAAAGTTTGGGACTATCTTTTTTAACCGAAAGAAGGCTCCAGTTCCTCATCTTTGGATGTTTTAAAAACATAATCAGGTCGATACATCTCTTTCTTTTTCCATAAAGTATAAACCAAGACCAACAATTTTTTCTGTACTGCTGTATACGCTTTCATTTTTATTTTTGAATTTTCATAAACACGTTCATAAAGTGATATAAAAGGTTTTTGTTCAAAACGCACTACATTAAAAGCCGGTAAAATAAGGATCTTCGAATATGAGCATTTCCTTTTTTTGATATTTTTGTTTTCCCTGTATGCTTCCCTGATTGGTTTTCGACCACATCGTATCCTGCATAGGAAACTAATTGTGATTGATTTTCAATTAAAGCAAAACCATCCGTTTCTGCTACAAGTACTGCAAATGCAAGTAGCCCAAACCCTTTTATTACACTTATCTGCTCAAAGCGTTCATTTAAAACAGAATCTTTCTTTATCATTGTTTCAACAACAATTACTAACTTTTCTTTTTGTTTTTCAAGCAAAGCAATGTTTTTAGCTATCATTTTCTCCACTGTTTTTTCTCTATACATGCCATGCTCCAAAGCGTGCAACTGATTTTGAAAAGCAGTAATATGATAAGTTATTCGTTCTATCTGTCTGGTAATGGTTCGCAACTGATAGAGATTTTTTGATGCAGGCTGCCAGAGTTTTAATCTTTGTTCACAAACCATTTGTGCAAGTGCCTTGGCATCCAGCTTATCTGTCTTTGATTTAAAACCTAACGATTCTTTGTAACGCTTTGCTTTGTTAGGCAAAATTACCGAAACAGATTGATTGTGTCCAAACAAATACCAGGCTAATTGTTCATGATAAACACCAGATGCTTCAACCAAGAACATAACTGGAACTGGCTGTTTATTGTGTTTTTTTACCCAATCAAGGAAGAGTGAAAATCCCTTCGGATTATTCTCAAACTTGTGAGTTGCTTTAATTGTAACTCGTTGTTCTGTGTCAATAACAGAAAAACACACATCGAATTTTTGCATAGCCATATCAATGCCTACGCCACATTTAAGTAATTCCATAATAAATGTTTTAATTAGTGATTAATAAATAATAACAACTTAAACACAAAAATCTTCTGTTGTCTTCACTCATATTTTATTCCAGATTGTAATACAAAGACTACATCTATAAGTACTGTTCAGACTTTGAAAGAAAAACACAAGCGTGATTCCTCGCGCACAACATAGTTAATTAACTTGTCTAGTGTCTTTTGTTTTACGTTTGTGTTTTTGTGCCTATTGTTTGTTAAAATTAATAATTTTGCAAAGATATGAGTGTCCCACTCGTGACTATTATTTGGTGGCATCTTGCCACCTTACAGAAAAAGCGGGACGCTTTTAAATAAACGGCACGAGTGGAACAATCGCGCCAGCGAGATATTTAATACAACAAAATAAAAACACACAATAAAAAAAACATTACTAACTTTATCAATTAAATTAATAAACAAATGACAACAGCACAAACAGAAATCACAGTTGAAATAACAGTGAATGCAACGGTAGAAAATGTTTGGAGCTTTTTTAATTTACCCCAACACATTATTAATTGGAATTTTGCAGACCCCAGTTGGCAATGCCCAAAGGCAGAAAATGATTTGAGAGTAGGTGGCAAGTTTCTTTCTCGAATGGAAGCCAAAGACGGAAGTTTTGGTTTCGAATTTTGGGGAGTATATAACCAAGTGAAATTAAATGAACTAATTGCCTATACGCTTGGTGATGGCAGAAATGTAAAAATAAGTTTTACATCTGATGGTGTTACAACTAAAGTTGTTGAAACTTTTGAAGCAGAATCAGAAAACCCTATAGAACTGCAACAAGGCGGCTGGCAGGCAATATTAAACAATTTCAAAAATTATACAGAAACAAATTTATAACAATGAAAAAAACACCTTTACTAATTATAGCAATTGCTGTATCCTTCTGTTTTGGCTTTGCAGTTAATTCAATAATTACAAAACAACCAAGCGACAAAAAAATTTTGAAAAGAGTAACAAGCATTGGCGGTATCTTTTTTAAATGTAAGGAGCCAAAGAAAATGAACGAGTGGTATAAAACGCACTTGGGCTTAAACACCAGCCAATATGGGGCAGTGTTCGAATGGTATCACGGTGCAGACAGCACAAAAAAAGGATTTTCGCAATGGAGTCCGTTTGCCGAAACAACAAAATACTTCGAACCTTCCACAAAAGATTTTATGATAAACTACCGAGTAGAAAATTTAGTAGCACTTGTTAAAGAACTAAAAAAAGAAGGTGTTACCATTGCGGATACCATTGAAACTGTTGATTACGGAAAGTTTGTACACATAATGGATATAGAAGGAAACAAAATAGAACTGTGGGAACCCAACGACGTTGAATATGAAAAGTTAGGAAAACAAATGAATAGCAAAACAACAAAATAAAACAATGAAAAAACACATCATCCTTGTTCAACTACTGTTAATATGCGGTATTTGCAACTCTCAAAACCTGATTCCTAACGGAGATTTCGAACAGCATACTGGCTGTCCCGGTAATTTAAGCCAGTTATCTGATGCAAACTATTGGATACAGCCGAGCACAGGCACGGCAGATTATTTTAACCAATGCGCTAATAACCCTATTTCAAATGTGCCTATTACTGAATTTGGATTTCAAATCGCTCACAGCGGGGGAGCTTTCGCGGGCATCCGCACCTGGACTACAGGGGGAATAAATTATCGCGAATATATAGAAACTCCGTTCAGCTCCATTGCAGGCTCTTCACTGGTTGCGAATGAATGTTATCATTTTCAAATGTATGTCAACTTATGCAATCATTGCAAATACAATTCGAATGATATTGGAGTTTATTTTTCCGATACTCTTATTTCAGGCGTTGGTAATTGGAATGTGCTTCCGTATGTTCCGCAATTGTATAATAACACTAGTTATGCCGATACATTAAACTGGATGTTGATTAGCGGAAATTACACCGCTCACGGGGGCGAAAGTTATTTAATAATCGGAAATTTTAAAAGCGATGTACTGACAGATACCACCATAGGTAATCCGGCAGGAAATGAAAATATGGCTTATTTCTATTTTGATGATGTATCGTTAGTGCCCTGAAATACTGTTGGAATAAATGAAAACAACAAAAACAATATTATTGTTTTTCCTAATCCAGTAACAAATAAATTTACTATAAACATTAACAATAATGAACCATCCGAAATAATCCTTTACGACATTTCATCACGAAAAATTTTGCAACAAACATTTACAAACACAACAACTATAAACACTGAACAACTTGCAAACGGAATGTATCTTTACGACGTGCGAAACAAAAATGGTGTTATCAAAAACGGAAAAATTACTAAAGAATAAAACGAAAACACAAAAACTATACGCGATGACAAAGAGTACAATGAATCCTAAAGTGGATTGGTATTTTACAAAAGCAAAAAAGTGGCAGGAAGAAATCGAGAAGTTGAGAATAATAGCACTCGACTGTCAACTTGATGAAGAATTAAAATGGGGCTGCCCCTGTTATACGTTTCAAAAAAGTAACATCGTTTTAATACACGTGTTTAAAGATTACTGCGCGCTTCTATTTTTTAAAGGTGTGCTATTAAACGATGCCAATGGTATTTTAATTCAACAAACAGAAAATGTACAAGTGGCTCGTCAAATTAGATTTACAAGTTTGAAGCAAATTGTAAAGATGCAGCCCGTAGTGAAAGCTTATATTTATGAAGCTATTGAAGTAGAAAAAGCTGGTTTAAAAGTTGAATTAAAAAAGACAACAGAATTTAATATGCCGGAAGAATTTGAAAAGGAATTAAATAAAAACCCCAACTTAAAAACTGCATTTTATAATTTAACTCCTGGCAGACAAAGAGGATATTTGCTTTATTTTTCTTCAGCAAAACAAGCCAAAACAAGAGAGTTGAGGGTAGAAAAATGTATGCAGCAAATTATCAATGGAAAAGGGTTGGATGATTAATACATTGGATGAAAAGTCAACTGAATATTTATTTACATTTGCACTTTAATTTTAAAAAAAGATGAGCGAAAAAGTAGACGTATTAGTAATAGGTGCAGGTCCTGCGGGATGTATAGCAGCATCAATAGTTCACAACCAAGGGCTTACCGTGCGCGTGGTGGAGAAAATGAAGTTTCCACGCTTTGTAATTGGCGAAAGTTTATTGCCCCGTGTGATGGACCATCTGGAGGAAGCAGGACTTCTGGAAGATGTAAAAGCAGCAGGATTTCAAAAGAAATTCGGAGCTAAGTTTGTGATGGGTGACAAGGTATGCGATTTTAATTTTGAAGACCAGTTTACCAAAGCGTGGACGTGGACATATCAAGTGCCTCGTGCTGAGTTCGACCATATACTTGCCAAAGGAGTTGCAAAAAAAGGGATTCAGGTAGAGTTTGAAATGGCGGTAACTGCAATTAAGTTTAATGAAGATGAATCGTCAGTTACTACGGTAGAAGATGCAAACGGAACTAAAAAAGAAATAGAAGCACGTTATGTTATTGATGCTTCGGGCTATGGGCGTGTGATACCAAATATGCTTGGCTTAAATAAAGTATCGAGCTTCGACCCACGTAAAACACATTTTACACATTTCAAAGATTTGAAACGCCCGGAAGGTACAGAGGGGAACCGTATTACGGTTATTGTTCATCGTCAGCAAATTTGGATTTGGGTTATTCCGTTTAGCAACGGTAATACGTCTGTTGGTTTTGTTGGTGAGCCCGAATTCTTTAAAGATTTTCCAGAAGACCATACCGAACGGATGCGTGCATTGGTGAATGATGTGGATATACTTCGTGATAGATTTAAAGATGCTGAAATGATGCTTGCTCCCAGAACCATTGAAGGATATGCCATTTCATCAACAAAGTTTTACGACAAAGGATTTGTAACAGTTGGCAATGCAACCGAGTTTCTCGACCCAGTGTTTTCATCAGGCGTTACTTTCGCAATGGAATCGGGCAATGTGGCGGCTAAATTAGTTTGTCGTAAATTAAAAGGGGAGCAAGTTGATTTCCAGAAAGAATATGTAGATTATATGGTGGCAGGAATAAATGTGTTTAGAACCTATGTTTCCTCTTGGTATAACGGCGACTTGCACGAAATATTTTTTACCAAGAACCCTAATATGGGAGTGAAACAACAGATATGTTCCGTTCTAGCAGGTTATGTGTGGGATATGGAAAACCCGTTTGTAAAAAAACACGCACGCGCAGTAAGCTCATTAGCTAACGTGCTTCGGATGGAGAATGCAGGGATGGAGAATAAGTAGGGTTAATATTTATAAAACAGTACACATAAATAAAAAGGAGAAGCCTATTGCTTCTCCTTTTTATTTTTACCTTTGAAAAAATAGTTTGTTAGATAACGTATGAAAATTAATATTATCGGAGGAGGAGTTTCGGGTTTAACTGCGGGAATATATTTGCAGATGAATGGCTTTGAAACACATATCTTCGAAAAACATTCGATACCTGGCGGACTTTGTACCAGTTGGGTAAAAGGCGAATATACTTTTGATAGTTGTGCGCATTGGATTTTAGGCAGTAATGAGGGTTCTTCGTTTTACAAGATATGGAACGAGATATTGGATATGAAAAAGATTAAATTTCATAATCACGATGTGCGTGTGGAGGTAGGATTAAAAGATAATGTAAATAAATACGGCGATAAAACATTCTACCTATATACTAACCTCACTAAGTTGGAAGAGTATATGATTGACTTGGCTCCTGAAGATACCAAAGCGATAAAGGAATTTATAAAGCCGATGCGTGTGATGCAGAAGTTTGATTTACCACCCATAATGGACGACTTACCTTTTGTACAATCAACTATAAGAGGAATTAAAATGATGCGCTATGCAGAGTTTTTGTATTGGTTTCTGAAAATTAAAAACCATACTAACTTTACGTATGCGCGCAAATTCAAGAATGCTTTTTTAAGAGAAAGCTTTGAATTATTATATGATGGTGAAGAAGTAAATATGATGGTACTTACAATGCCACTTTCTGTATTTGATAAGAAAAGTGCAGGTTACCCGATTGGTGGTTCTATGGCGTTTGCAAAAAAGATAGAACAAACTTACACTTCGCTTGGCGGAACGATGCACTATTTAACTCCAGTAAAAAAGATAATTACAGAAGATGGAGTTGCGAAAGGTTTGCTTGTAAGAAACAATGTGGTGCATTATTCCGACATCACACTTTCCGCAGCCGACTGGAATTTTACTGTGTTTGATGCGCTTGATGGAAGATATGTAGATAAAGAAATGACCGAGCTTAGAGATTTAAAAAAGCTAGAAGTGTTTTATTCGGTGATGCAGTTCTCTTTCGGAATAGCGAAAGATTTATCTGCCTTTCCGCACTTTTCACGCATACCGTTAGATGAACCATTAGTATCTCCTGATGGCACAGCGTATAATAGATTTGAAGTACATATTTATAATTATGATAATACATTAGCCCCTAAAGGCAAAACATCAGTAACGGTGAGTTTTTATACAACAGAAAGAGAATTTTGGATAGATGCCCGCAAACACGACAGACCTAAATACAGAGCGGCAAAAAAAGAGTTTACTGATAAGATAATTAATTTACTTGATAAACGATTAGGTGGAATAAAAGATAAAATAGAAGTAATAGATGTGGCTACTCCAGCCACTTTCCAACGGTACACAGGCAATTGGAAAGGAAGTACGCAAGGTTGGTTGCCCGGCAAAAACTTATTAGCATCTTCACCTGTTGGATTTTATTTACCAGGATTAAAAAACTTTTATTATTCCAGTCATTGGAACCAGCCAGGAGGTGGGCTTCCCATTGCAATAAAAACAGGAAGAGATGTTGCAAAGGAAATTTGTAAAGCAAATAAAGTGAAGTTTAAAACGGTTAATATTAAAAATAGTAATATATTTGAAACAAATAAAA
>CAILDT010000960.1 GCA_903833025.1 uncultured Bacteroidota bacterium
AAGATTAAAGCAAAGCAAGTTAAAAATCTTTTAAAAGAACCTAATAATTTTCAAAGCCAATATGAGTTTTGGTATCAATGGACTATGTGGCAGTTGCTATCTGGAGAAACATTTACTTTACTTTTCCGCAAAGATCAAGAAGATGCTTCTCAAACCCCTATAGAGTTATATAACTTGGATTCAACGCTTATTACTACGCAAATGAATCCAGCTAGATACCCTACTTATCGCCTTTCTACCCCTTCTTATGGATTTAATCGTGATGAACCTCTTGCATCGCACCAAGTTATTCATATCTCTGAAGCGGCATGGCAAGGAAGTGCTGGTTTTAATAAAGGAATTTTGGCGACTGAATTGGTTGCCCTAGATCAAGATATTGATTTATATGCCAACTATGTAATGCAGAATGGTGCAAAACCTAGCGGTATGTTTATTACTGATCAAGTTATTCCTGATGTGAAATATAAAGAGATTGCGGCACGGCTAAAAGAGGCTTGGGCAAGTATGACAGGCTCTAGACCTACCGATTTAAGCAAGCCGGGTCAAAGTATTATGTTAGATAACGGAATGAAATATGAAGCCGTTAAAATGCTTTCGCTTCAAGATGCGGATGCCGCTAAATTAAAAGAACAGACTATTACAAGGATTTGTGCATTATTTGGTGTGCCACCACAAATGCTAGGCTTGGCGGCTGGTAAATTTAATAATACTCAAACCTTGCTGGATGAGTTTTATAAGACTACTATGTATCCAATGATTATTAGTATTGAACAGAAATTTAAGCAGTCTTTATTAAAAGGCTATCCTAATCTTTCTATTCGATTTGATACCAAAGATTTCTTAAAAGGTGCGGCATTAGATCAAATGAATTTTGTTAATGCTGGTGTAGCTGGTGGTATTATGACTCCTAACGAAGCTAGGCAATATATGAATATGCCTAAATTGGATGGTGCTAATGAACTATTATCGGTTAATACTGCGGCTATTCAATCAACAAATGTACCAATCGGATCAAAAACTGCTAAAGTTGAACCATTACCAAGTAGTTCTCCGCAAGATACTGGTGGCGGTGGCGGCAATCAAACAAAAAAAATGAATATAGGGAAAACATGAAAACAGTTAATAAAATAATTGGGTTATTTGGTTACCAAATTCATAAAAGTAATGTTAAACTACCAAAAAATTCTGTTAAGCTCCCTAAAATACAAGATAATAATCAGGCTATTAACAATGGGGCTATAAATGAATCAGAACCTAAATCTAATTTGCGAAGCAAAGCTAAAACTCAGCAAGTCCTCTCAAGAAGATCCAAGCGGTCAGCTTGAAGCTAGAGTAACAACTTGGGGTGCCAGAGAAGGTGCCGATGGTCGCAAATTTAATTACCAGCCTGAAGGTTTTATGGGATGGGCAAATGAGTTCGCCGCTAGTGGTAAACCATTACCAATGTTTTTAAATCATAACGATATGGGTATGCCTGTCGGTCAATGGACAGAATTTAATTTTGATAAAGAAGGAATGCTTGCTAAAGGCGAACTCTTTATGAATACTACTACTGGTTCAGATTTATATGAAGTATTAAAAAACTCTCCTAACTTATTTGGTGGAGTTTCAGTTGGTGCTTATGCAGATGAAGCACAATTCGTTGATGCAAATGGAGATCCAACAGATGATGACGATGATGAAGAATCTTTTTTCCAAATCACTAAAGGTGGTTTGCGTGAAGTTTCAGTTGTTATGTACCCAAATAATCCAAATGCTGAAATCCATAAATTAGAGTGTTTTGATGCTGAAGGGCATCTTAACCCTAGATTAGTTGAGGAAGCCTTGCGTGAGGCAGGACTTTCCAAGAAGGGTGCGACCACCGCATCTTCCGTCTTTAAAAAGATTCTAGAGTTGCGTGATGCTACCAAGAAAATTATTAAAGAAACCCCACAACCAAGTGAATTGGAAGCGGTGGTAAATGAAGCTGACGAAATCCTTAAAGCTCTAGAGCTAAGAGAGATTAAGAAAGCATTATCTAAACGCATCAAATAAAGGAATTATTATGATTGAGCAAATCACGGAAAAGCTAGATGCTATTGAAGTATCTAACGAAGCCAAAATCCAAGCAGTAAAAGAGGAAGCAGTTGCCGCAGTTGAAGCCGCTAAAGCGGAATTTTCTGAAAAGGTTATTGCTTTAGAAACCAAAATTTCACAAGTGCAAGCTCCTGAAATCATGCGTTCTCCAGCTAAATCAGTAAAGCAAGATGTTAATCGTCTAGTTACTGAGCAGTTGAAAAAAATGGTTAAAAAAGGTCGTCTTGATAAAGAATTCGTCATGTTTGAAGATGAATCACAATATCAAGCCTACTTAAAAGAAGATGGCTCACAAATTGGTAATCCAGCTGGTTATGGTGGCGGTTACAATGTTGGTGGTCGTACAGCCTACGATCCTGTATTCCACAAAATGCGTTTAATGAATCCACTCCGTGGAGTTTCACGCAATGTAACTACTGATGGTTCTGTTTACCAGTTCCGTGCCAAAACAGGAAACGCTGGTGCTCAATGGGGTTATGCAATCCAAAACAACGGTGCTCCAACAACTGAAAACACAAATATTTGGCAATTAGTATTGCAAGACATCAATGTCCAGTTCCCAATTCGTACAGCGGCTTTAGACGATATCGATGGTTTGGAATCAAATGTTGTTGATGATATGTTGCTTGAATTCAGTCAGCAAGAAGGTATTGCTATGATTCAAAACAATGACCAAGCAAGCCCAACTGATAATCCTACAGGCGGCTCTAATGGTATTCGTGGCTTGAATCAATATGGCGGTGCTAATGCTTCTTATACTGGCGGAGCTACTTCTGTAGCGGCTTTTGGTACAA
>CAILDT010000961.1 GCA_903833025.1 uncultured Bacteroidota bacterium
AGAAATTCAGGAGGATAGAAAAAAATCAACTATTGTAATAGTTAATATTGATGGTACTGATTATACATACAAAAAAGAAGAATATACTTGGGGCGGGGTTTATTTTTATAAGGGACCAATCTTTATTACAGAAAGAACTTTCGCCAAAGAAACAGAAGAGTAAACTTTTCGGATTATTACAATTTCTTTTCCATTAAATAATGCTGAATTTCTCCCCACATTAAAAAGGATTTTTCTACTATAGTATATCCGCATTTCTTATAAAAACCAACCGCATTTTCGCGCGATTGAAGAATAATTTTTTCACTTCCTTTTTCTATCGCTTTCCATTCCATAAAATCTATTAACGCTTTTCCAACACCTGTTCCTTGTGCATTTTTAACCACAGCCATATATCTTAATTGCGCCTCTGTTTCGGTATTAAATTGCAACCTACAAACTCCCATTACATTATTGTTTTCATCACAAGCCATTGCGTGTACACAATCGTTTTCTATTTCATCTTTCTCACTTCCTTCGGTTTTATTCCAGGGTTTTCGCAGCACTTCATATCGCACTAAATAATAAGCCACAAACTCTTTTGGGGTTTGTGGCTCACGTATAAAAATTAATGGTTTCACTTAATAAGCAGAAAAATAATTCTGCTTCCTGTATTAGAATTTAGACCTTACTGATCTGTGCGTTCTCAACTTGTAAGTTACCGTAATATTGGTAAACATATAAGCATCTTTATGCGTAGGGTCGCCTCTTTGCTGTCCTGTTGATGTTTGGCGGTAACCTAACGGATTTTCAAGGGAAGTTGGATATGGTGCTAATGATGGGTCAGCCAAATCTGCTGCCGCACTTCCTTTCTGCGCTCTTAGTGATGCATTATCATAATAATCGCCACTTACATCATCAATATAATCAGTAAATGTTTTACGAATTCCAATCTCTATTCCAACACTCCAATCTTTTCCAATAGCATCCGAAACTCCAATACCATAAGGAATACACACACTAACACGCGAATATTTTTTAGGACCACCATCTAAACCTTCCCCTTCAGTACTCAAAGGTTGCAGAGCAACCCATTTACCGTGATATTTTGCTTTTGGATTGTAATAAAACCCACCAACACCTGCAAACAAATAAGCTTGTAATTTATAACTTTTTCTTCCTTTCGCATTTTTAATTCTATACAAATGCCCTTGTTGTTCCTTCGTAAAATAAAGCTCTCCCTGTATGGATGCCTCAAAAATATTCGACCTAAAACTTAAATTTCTATTCTGACGAAATGGCTCCGTAGTAAGATTATCATTTCCACTAACCAAACAATAATGGAAACCACCATTTAAAGCAAAAAACTGATTAAATTTATAACGATAGCTTAGTGCGGCGGAAGGACGAGTCATTGAAAACTCAAAATCTTTAACAAAAAAAGTTCCAATTTGATTTGCTCCACCCAATTCTCCCAAAAAATTAGAAGCACCAACACCCAAAACAATATATCTCGATGGTCTGTTTTTTTTGTTCACAAAACCACTGCTGCCTTTGTGTTTTATCTTGTTTCCGTATTGTGCCGAAGCCAAAAACGGAGTAAGAAACAGTAAAATAAAAAGTATTTTTTTAAGCATCTTTTGGTTTTTTATTCTTATTG
>CAILDT010000962.1 GCA_903833025.1 uncultured Bacteroidota bacterium
AATCAATAACTTACACTAGCGAAGTGTTGAACTTGTGGAGCCAGTACCAAAAAAACAATGCTTGATTATGCCAAAGAGGTTGCTTGCACAAACTACGATGAAGGACGCTACAGGGAGAAGTTAGGACTATCACCTGTACAAAAGTCTTTTAGAGAAATTGCCAAGACTGCCATAGAGGATATGCAGATTGAGATTGAAGCTAGAACTGCAAAGAAAATCTACACTGATTATTGTGCGGTTATTGAAAATTACTTTATTCCATTTTTTGGCGATCGATACCTCCAGCACCTTAAATACAAGGACATTGCAGCTTTTGAGGCTTGGCGTAATCACCGAATGGGGCGTACGCCAAAACATTCAACATTGATGACATTTGCTAGTGCCTTTAACCGAGTTCATGAAACTGCTGTTCAAAGAGGATGGCTCAGTGACCGCATACCGATTCCTAAGCTAACAAGGAAAGGTCTCAAAGGTGAAATTAGAGCGGGCTTTACAGAAAAGGAAATGTCTAATTTAAGGCTATTTATGGCTGACTGGAGAAATAAAGGAAAGTTGGCATTTGATCGTGTAATGCACCCATTGCTATGCAACTATATAGATTTTTTAATTTATACAGGTATGCGCCATGGTACAGAGAGCATGGGTGTGGAATGGAAGCATTGTGAGTGGTACGAGGAAGGTAATCAAAAATATTTAAGAATTTGGGTGGATGGCAAAACTGGCGGTCGTTGGTTGATCGCCAAGCACGAGGCTTATGCCATCTTGGAAGACTTACACAGAAGTCAAAAAGATATTGCAGACAAACCGATGGAGCAATTAATGGGCAGAGTTTCTAAATATATTTTTAGGAGGCCAGATGGAGAGCAACCAAGGACTTTCAATGGAATGTTTAACAAGTTGATGCGAGAAAGCGGAATGAAGACCAACGCTCAAAATCAAGAGCGAACTCTTTACTCATTTCGTCATTACTACGCTACCTCAGAGTTATTGGCTGGAACGGATATTCATACCTTAGCAAGGCAAATGGGAACCAGTGTTAGGATGCTTGAAGCCCATTACAGTAAATTGACCGCTACTATGGCTGCAGAAAAGTTAGCCTGAGCTTGCCCGAATGGGTCCTGTAATCTTGATAATCTAGCTCGCGAAAAATTATGGTGAAGTACTTGTCAAATCGGGGTGGTGATTTTTACTCACCCCCTCAAAAAAAAGAATTTGACAGGATTTAAGCTGCTAATTTCTCAGTTGGATCATTAGTAGCTTCTACCTTATAGTAAACATCTTCCCATCGGTGTTTTTCATCCCACTGAATAATTTCTTTTTTCCATTTTTCCATATCAGGTTTAGCAAACTCATAAAAACTTGAGCGAAGCAGATCGACCATTTCATTAAGTTGAATACTTAAGTTAATATTTGAATTTGAAATATTTGATGTGTGATTTTTTAGATCTCGTATTATATGAATTGCATGACTGCATTTTGAAGTTGCTTTTACATATTCATTTCTTATTTCCTCCAAAATTCTTAGATCACTTCGCATAATATCATAGCCTCCAATTAGTTCATCGCCAAACTTCATAACTGCGAAGTCTTTTGTGCAGGTTTTGCTTTTTACAACATAGATGTGGGTTACATGTTGAATACCATCGAAATTAAAAAATTTATCATCATTTGGAATAGAATTTTTTATAAGTTGTATTGCTTCAAAGAGCTTACCAAGTTCATACATATCATTACGAATTTTGAATAATTTTCCTTTTTTAACTCTAAATGTTCTCTTTAATTCAGTTAGTGTTAATTTTTGTTGAGTACTAAAAAGAATAAAAGTAACCTCTTTATCCATGTCCAGTTCATTAATATCTTCTGTATTAGTTGACATTTTTAGCTCCGTAAGTTTGATATTTTTGAAATTGAAGATTGGCCTTGTCGCTTTGCTTGATTGACGCCAATAGTCACATCAGTAAAAATGCTACGAGCTGAACCTCTTCCTGCTAGTACTACTTGATCTAGTACAGAATCTGCTGGAGCTGTTAAATTAGAAGCTGTATAAACTCTCCGCAATATAGGACGCCAGTGTGCAGCTGGTGGTACATTCATGTCAATAAGAACACTACGATTCTGAATTCCAGGATCTATTGTCTCTAGACTATTGGTTGTCATTATGAAAACAACTTGTGTCCTATTCATAACGGCTTTGAATCCGGCCTGAGCGGCAGGAGTTAAATTGTCAACTTCATCCAAAATAACGAAATGTAATCCGCTGGGATTCATATTCATTAATTGTGTTCTGTTAAGAATTTGTTGTGTTATTTGCGCGCCATTTTGACCCTGTGCACAGGCGTAGTAATCGTCATAAGGATTTTGAGTGTCAATTATTTCACTCGGAGGTAAATTGCCATGAACTGGATCAGACTTTGATGTGTCAATCAATCCAGGTAATAGTTTTGCCATGGTTGTCTTACCAGTTCCATATAAACCATACAGAATGATTCCACAAACACCATTTCCAGGAAACAGCATACTTTGATCAAGAATACATTCCAGTTTGTAACGGCTATTTTGTTGCAGGGCAAAGTCGTTCAGACATACTGGGTCGGGAATGATTACTGCGTTAGGATGTGTATTAGCCATCATAATCTCCAATGAATTTAAGAAATGTGACTACCATTTCGGATTTGAAAATTGGTAGTCACGGGTTTATTAAAATAAACAATCAAGCTGCTTTCAATGCTGCTTGGGCAGCAAGCCGATCTTCTTCAAGGGCCTTAAAGCCGGCTTCAACTTCTTTGGCTTTTTCTTTTTCTGCGCCAATGCTCGAGCATGCAGCTAAAGCACTATTAACTGCTGAGTTGCTTTGAACTACCTGTCGTATAGCAAAGCTACCATCGTCCTCTTTTGTTGCTAACAGCACGACACCTTCATTAGTACTGCTAGTTGAATAAAGGGCATTTAGACTGTCACTTTGAATAGAGGCTATTGCATCTGATTGAAGCACCGCTTTACCTAGCTTGACTTTGTCTGCCATTGTCTTAGTTGGTTTATTAATTTTTCTACGAACCTCTTCAATGCCACCAGATTCTTTTAGATATTTTGGTAAGTCCATTACCGATACTTTTTCGCTAATTGCAATCTTTAATGCTGTAGCATAGGCATTCACTCTTTTTCGATCAACGCCAAACACGCAGCGAATAATTTTTGTAATCAGTGGTGTTGAATCGTTGAACTTATAGCCTTTTAATTCAATGTAATTACCAAGGCCTTTTCGAAGGTTCTTAGCCATGCTGTCTGAACCAATCATGGCGTTATTAAGCATCTGACAATGTTGCAGCAGTCCATAAAGAATGTCATTGGCTGAGGTCAACTCATTGGTTTCCCAATTATTTTTCTTTTCAATCAAATGCTCAATTGCCTCGGCAATAGCTTTCTCAGGGTTACTACGGGTGAGAAGAGTAACCATGCTTTCAGCATAGGTTTTGTTCTCAATTGGTGCATTATTTGGAGGTTTTATACCTGACTCCAATACTTTTGTATCACTCATTGATGAGCTCCTTGTTTAATTAATAAAAGTGATCACGGTTGTGAGCACATTTCTATTTCAACTGGTAAAGTAATTTGTGAATACATACTATTTCGATAATTTTGAAAAAGTAAACAATTATTTTTTTGGAGCTAGGCATGGGGAATGTAAATAAAAAATTCATCGATTCAGCTTTTCTTTGCTTACAAGATATGGCTCGTTTATTTTTTAATTACTTGCGTCTAAGTCCGAACTATTGGACTGTATGTAATAGTCCCATCAATCTCAGAGTTTATAAAAATATGGATAGTAATCAGCGTCTAGCTATAGAGTCATTCAGACGCTATGGAAATGTATTTGACATCGACTACAGTGACTGGCATTTCAATAAAGAGAAAATATTGGTTAATGATTTTCAGCCCATGGTTAATATCTATCAAGGTAACGAGAGCAATAAAATCGATAGTGAAGATCATTTTATTCACATACCAAAAGGGGCTGAAATTCCAACCGTCAGCCAGCTTAAGCAAATGCTAATGAAGTTACAGCCAAAAAACGCATCAGATTTTTTAGCATCTAAAATAAAAATTCGGATTAAGAGTCTTTGGAAAATTCTTGATTTGGTCTACACCCGTGCCCTGCATCCTGAATTGGAGCAATGGCGTATTGGAGCTTTGGTTAAATTGGTCAAAGACTTTGGTAACGATTTAGACCCCTGGGGTCCAAGAAGTAAAAAAGGCGTTGAAGATATGCGCCGTCACATGAATATTATCGTTAAGAGGTGGTTAGATAGAGGAGCCGTGATTGCCGAGAATGCTGCTCATGATCTTTTTCCCAGTGATATTGGCCATATCAATCGGCAAATTCAATTAGATTTTGGTGACCAAGACTATTTAACCCGATTGTTTCGTCAAGGGAGGATTGAATCAGACAATGCCCGTCAAAGGGTTCTAATGGCCTAAGGGGAGTAATTTTTAGCGTCGGTTAGAACCGACACTTCACGA
>CAILDT010000963.1 GCA_903833025.1 uncultured Bacteroidota bacterium
AACAACCTTATATACCGCTGCAAGTGCAACATTATTGCGCAATATAGATATGAAACAAATTCAACAGAAAGAGGAAATACAAACTATTGAAGCAAATTTGGATACTCCAAAAATGAAAGCGAAACCAGAGATGGATGAAATAACAAAACTGTATAATGAATTTAAAAGTGTGGATATGGTTTCAATTCTTTTTTGTTTTTTATTTTATTTTCTTGCTGGCTATTTATTATATAGTGCAATGTTCGCGGCAATTGGTTCCGCTGTAGATGCGGAATCGGACACGCAACAGTTTTTGCTTCCGATAACTATCCCACTCATTTTATCATTTGGTGTTGCGCAAACAATAATTCAAAATCCTGAAAGTTCGGTTGCTTTTTGGTTTTCGATAATTCCATTTACATCGCCAATAGTTATGATGGTACGTTTGCCATTCGGTGTGCCCGCATGGCAACTCGCTTTGTCAATGGGGTTATTGGTATTAGGTTTTATATTTACAACCTGGCTTGCCGGGCGCATTTACCGCACAGGAATTTTAATGTATGGCAAAAAAGTTTCGTGGAAAGAGTTAGGAAAGTGGCTGTTTTATAAAGGATGAGAATTGCCATTATCGATTTAGGTACCAATACTTTTAATTTACTTATCGTTAAAGTTAATCGTAATAAATCCTACTCTCAATTATTTCAAACAAAAATTTCTGTTAAGCTTGGTGAAGGTGGAATAAACAAAAACTTTATCGAATCTATTCCTTTTCAACGTGGTATCGAAGCATTAAAAACCTACAAGCAAACGCTTGAAAGATTTTATGTAACCAAAACATTCGCCTTCGCTACTTCAGCAATTAGAAGTGCGTCAAACGGAAACGATTTTGTTTCAAAAGCTAAAGAAGAAACTGGTATTGATGTAGAAATTATTTCTGGTGAAAAAGAAGCAGAGCTAATTTATTACGGGGTAAGGAAAGCATTGGAGTTAGGAAATGAATTATCATTAATAATTGATATTGGTGGCGGAAGTACCGAATTTATTATAGCTGACAAAAACAAAATAATCTGGAAACAAAGTTTTTTATTGGGTGCTGCTCGTTTGTTGGAAATGTTTAATCCATCAGATAAAATAACGGATGCAGAACATCAAACAATAGTAAATTATTTATCAGAAGAATTAAAACCTTTATCAGAAGCAATAAAAAAGCACCCTGTTACGGAACTTATTGGCTCCTCTGGTTCTTTTGATTCATTAGCTGAAATGATTGCACATAAATTTTATTCTCCTGAAATATTAAAGAATAAAACAGAATATATTTTCGATATAAATGATTTTAATTCCATTTATGAACTAATTTTGAAATCAAATAAAGAAGAAAGAACAGCAATGAAAGGATTAGTAGAAATGCGCATTGATATGATTGTTATATCCTGTATTATTGTTCAGTATGTTGTTTCAACTTTCAAAATAAATAAAATGCGTTTATCTACATACTCTCTAAAAGAAGGCGCACTTGATACAATTATAAATAATAAATAAAATGGCAAAAATATTAATCATCGACGACGAGAAAAGTATTCGCAAAACACTCCGCGAAATACTAGAGTATGAAAAATACCAGGTAGAAGAAGCCGCCGATGGCGCAGAAGGACTAGCTCTTATCCAAAAAGACAAATTCGACATCATCCTTTGCGATATTAAAATGCCAAAAATGGATGGCATTGAAGTGCTTGATAAAATAATGAAACTTTCTGTGGATACCCCTGTAATAATGGTTTCCGGTCACGGCAATATAGAAACTGCTGTGGAAGCCGTAAAGAAAGGGGCGTTCGATTTTATTGCAAAACCATTAGACTTAAATCGTTTGTTGGTAACACTTCGCAATGCAATGGATAAATCAACGTTGGTTACTGAAACCAAAGTGTTGAAGAAAAAAATGAGCAAAACATTTGATATGATAGGTGCTTCAAAAGCAATTGTACTTATTCAGGAAATGATTGAACGTGTTGCCCCTACCGATGCTCGTGTATTAATTACTGGTGGAAACGGAAGCGGAAAAGAATTAGTTGCTCGTTGGCTTCACGAAAAAAGCAATCGCGCAAATGCTCCATTAATAGAAGTAAACTGCGCCGCCATACCAAGTGAGTTAATAGAATCAGAATTATTTGGGCACGAAAAAGGTGCGTTCACTTCTGCCATCAGTCAGCGAAAAGGCAAGTTTGAACAGGCAGAAGGAGGAACTATATTTTTGGATGAAATTGGTGATATGAGTCTTTCCGCACAGGCAAAAGTTCTTCGTGCTTTACAGGAAAATAAAATAACTCGTGTTGGTGGTGAAAAATAATTAAAAGTAAATGTGCGTGTAGTAGCCGCAACCAATAAGGATTTACAAAAAGAAATTGCAGCTGGTAATTTCCGCGAAGATTTATATCATCGCCTTTCCGTTATCCTTATTCACGTTCCTTCGCTTAACGAACGCAAAGAAGATATTCCTTTATTAGCCGAACATTTTTTGAAATTAATTTGTGAAGAACACGGGATGCCACTAAAAACATTTACCAAAGAAGCTCTCAAAGAACTTCAGAAAATAAACTGGACAGGAAACATCCGTGAATTCCGAAATGTGGTGGAGCGATTAATTATTCTTTGTGATAAAACTATTACTGATAAAGATGTAGTTGCGTATGCTCGTCCGTTGAAAAGTTAAAAACCATATTGGAAACTTACGTCACATCTTGGCACCCTCCCCTTTTTTAGGGGAGGGGCTGGGGGTGAGGTCTAATCCCTATAAATCCCGATATACATTTCGCCATCCGATTTTTTCATCGCGCGATACATACCTTCTGAATTAAAAGGCAATTCAATATTTCCTTTTGCATCCATTGCAATAAGTCCGCCCTCACCACCTATGGTTACTAATTTTTTATTCACAACCACATCACAAGCTTGTTTCAACGAAAGACCTTTATACTCCATCAAACAGGAAATATCGTAAGCAACCACCGCCCGTATAAAATACTCACCAACTCCCGTGCAGGATATTGCACACGTATTATTATTAGCATAAGTGCCGGCACCTATAATCGGGCTATCCCCTACTCTGCCGTATTTTTTATTTGTCATACCACCTGTGGAAGTT
The DNA here is from genome assembly GCA_903833025.1 of uncultured Bacteroidota bacterium. Classification (GTDB taxonomy): domain Bacteria; phylum Bacteroidota; class Bacteroidia; order 2-12-FULL-35-15; family 2-12-FULL-35-15; genus 2-12-FULL-35-15. The sequence continues at coordinate 3,122 of CAILDT010000963.1, forward strand.
CCAGCAGCAAGGTTTCCGAAAATATCCAATGCAACACAACCCACCGTTCCTGTTTTATCTTTTGCCGAAGTTTTTATTTCCGTATGGTCCATCGTTATCGTATCCGTCTCTTTCGCCTGTGTTAACTGGTCGTACCGTTGTTGTACAAAAAAATATTCATCAGGCATAAATTCTATTTTCATTGTCTCTGCAAATTGCATTGCTCCTAATCCTGATAAAAATACGTGCTCCGATTTTTCCATCACCGCCTTTGCCAAAGTAATCGGGTTTTTAATATTCATCACTCCTGTTACCGCGCCTGCCTTTAAAGTAAGCCCTTCCATTATTGAAGCATCCATTTCATTTTTCCCTTCATTGGTAAACACTGCTCCTCTGCCTGCATTAAATAACGCATTATCTTCCAAGCATCTTATCGCTGCTTCCACCGCATCTAATGATGTTCCTCCTTTTGCTAATATTTTATCTCCTGCATTTATTGCGTCTTCCAATCCCTTTTTATAACTCAATTCCTTTTCTGCACTCATTGATGCGCGCGTTATTGTGCCTGCTCCTCCGTGTATTGCTATTGCGTATTTATTCATTTTGTTTTACGTTTTATTTTTGTTTTATCGAAATCAAAAGTACTTCTATTTTATTAATTCATTCCAATCATACACCTTATCTAAATTCTGAATATGCATACCATCCCTTTTCAATGTTTGTTTTAATGAAGTCAGTATTCTGCCTCCTTCACTTATAAAAGCATTGCTTGCATCTTTAGTCATTCCTTTGTTTGCAATCGCTTTTTCTAATTTTTCCGAATGCTCACCAAGTAATAATTGTAAAGCCATATCAATACATATTAAAAGATACGTTGTCGAACGCCAATTTAACGGAACAGGTCCTTTTCCTATTGCAAAACATTCTGCTCTCAAAGATATATAAGCAGTTAATGTAATCGTCTGGTTCAACACTTTTATATTATGTTTCCAGTCGAAAACCTCATCATCAAAACATACCTTATCAACTATTATCATCGTGCCCTGCAAAATAAGTTTCGCCACTTCATCAAATGGAATCGTTAAACCCGCATCTATTTCTTTCTCCTCATCTGCTGTTTCTTTTTCCAATGCTTGTTTATTAAATCTTTCAATCGTTTCTTTAACCCAATTATTTTTTATAGTTTCGTTAAATGGTATTATCGAATTATCAAACGAAATATCATTCTTCTTATACTCCTCTATTATTAAAATAGCCGTCCTGTCCAATGCCTCCTGCATTATCGGCTCTATTATAGCAGTAGTAAACAACTTTTCCAAATCGCATTTCAAATAAAAACTACTTCGTATATAAGTCGAGAAAAATCCTTTTACAGTAAATTTTACATCTATAAAAATGCACCATTGTTTATCGTGCATTCTTTTATAGTTGAAACTTTGACTCATACTAATATCAATCTTACCCTCCAGCTTAACAAATTCAGTATT
>CAILDT010000964.1 GCA_903833025.1 uncultured Bacteroidota bacterium
ATCCTAAAAGGAAGTTTTATTTTAGGTTATCTGTGTATTAACACTTAATTATAGTAAGTGCTGGTACGTAAATTTAATCGTCCTTTAAAAACCCGACTTCCTACTTCAAAAAAAAATTTTATCTTTGCCCTCCTTTTTATAAAAACGCATAAATGAACAATAGAGTAGTTATTACTGGTTTAGGTATTTGGAGTTGTCTGGGGAAGAGTTTGGACGAAGTAAAAGACTCATTATATACAGGCAAATCGGGCATTGGAATGGATGCAGAGCGCAAAGTGTGGGGATACCGTTCGGGCTTAACTGGCATTGTCGAAAAACCTCAACTAAAAGGTATTTTGGATAGAAGAGCGAGAATTGGGTTATCCGAAGAAGCCGAATATGCCTATATGGCAACGCTCGAAGCAATGAAAAATGCGAAGATGGATATGAGCTGGGTAGAGAAAAATGAAGTGGGGATTCTCTATGGAAACGACAGTTCGGCAAAAGCAGTAAGTGAAGCAATTGATACTATTCGCTTGAAAAAAGATACTACCTTATTGGGTTCTGGTTCCATTTTCCAATCAATGAATTGTACGGTAACTATGAATCTTTCTACCATTTTTAAACTCAAAGGAATTAATTTTACCATCAGTGCCGCTTGTGCAAGTGGTTCACATTCTATCGGTTTAGGTTATTTAATGATTAAATGGGGATTGCAAAAACATATTATTTGCGGAGGAGCGCAAGAGGTAAATCCTTTTGCTTTTGGCAGTTTCGATGGGTTGAGTGCATTTTCTATCAGAGAAGATGAACCAACAAAAGCTTCTCGTCCGTTTGATAAAAACAGAGATGGACTAATACCAAGCGGCGGTGCTGCTTCGTTAATTTTAGAAAGTTACGAATCTGCTATGGAACGTGGAGCACCTATTTTGGCTGAAGTTATTGGCTACGGATTTTCATCAAACGGCGAACATATTTCTAACTCCAGTGTTGACGGACAAATACGCTCTTTAAATATGGCATTGAACGATGCTAAATTATCACCTGCTGAAGTTGATTATATTAATGCACACGCTACGTCCACACCTGGTGGCGATTTTGCCGAAGCCGAAGCAATAGATGCGGTATTCAAAGGTTGTAATACGATGGTGAGTTCTACCAAATCAATGACCGGACACGAATGCTGGATGGCAGGAGCAAGCGAAATTGTATATTCTATGCTGATGATGGAAAATAGTTTTGTGGCACCCAACATTAATTTTGAAGAAGGAGACGAAGCTTCCAAAAAATTAAATATTATTAATAAGACGACTGAAAAGAATATTGACGTATTTTTGTCCAACTCATTTGGATTTGGAGGAACAAATTCATCACTGATAATCAAAAAAGTGAAAGAACAATAAATTAACAAAAGAATAGAAAATGACACACGAAGAAATTATTGAAAGGATTAACGGATTTTTAATTGAGGAGTTTGAAGTAGATGCCGAAAAGATTGTACCTACTGCTAATCTCCGCGAAACACTTGAACTGGATAGTTTAGATTATGTGGATTTAGTGGTGATAATGGAAAGCAATTTCGGGTTTAAAG
>CAILDT010000965.1 GCA_903833025.1 uncultured Bacteroidota bacterium
TACTGGAGTAATTACTTTAGTGTAGCGTTTAGTTAGTTTGGTTACTAGAGTAATTACTGTGGTGTAGCGTTTAGTTAGTTTGGTTACCGGAGTAATTACTTTGGTGTAGCGTTTAGTTAGTTTAGTGTAGCGTTTAGTTGCTCCGGTGTAGCGTTTAGTTACTTTGGTAAGGGGTAAAAAACGATATTTGTTTTACTACCATTACGTTGGGGATTTAATAAGAATTAACCGTCCCAATTTTATTGATAACGATGCACATTGCGAATGGTATAGTATTGGTTTTATCAAGGTTGGTTTTAAGTCAATAAAAAAGCCACTGAAAATTCAGTGGCTTTTTGTGATTATTCGTTTATAATTCTATTGTTCTTCTGGCTCGGTGTAACCTACCAACATAACTACACAACCTTTTTTTACTTTACCATCTTTTGATTTGGGTAATTCGTATTCTATAAAATAATTACCTGATTTTGTAGGTTCGAACGACCAGAAATCGCTGTCGATACCATTGGCATTGTCCCATAGTTTATGACGATTGTTTTTTATTTTATTGCTTTTGTCAAAAATATTCATTGTAACTGCCTCGTCAAAACCGTTAGAGCAAAAAACAATTTTATACTTCTGCCCTTGAAAAGCAGTAAACTGAACTTCTACTTCGTGCGGTTTGGCATCAAAAGTAAATTCGTTAACAGCATAGCTGTCGTACTTAAAAGGTTTTTTAATGTTGGCTTTGCAGCCGGCAGCTATTGATTTTGCTTTGCAACCTTGTGCAAATGAAGCATTGTTAGCAACAAAATAAAAGCAAACTGTAATTGCTGATACGATAAGTAGTTTTGTTTTTTTCATAAAGTTTTATTTATAACCCACCATAAATACTACGCAACCTGATAGTTTGGGATTGGAACCATCCATTGGAACATCATAATCAACATACATATTACGAACGTGTGGCGCATCAAAAACAAATTCCTTTGTTCCGGCAGGCGCATCTTTAGTAGTATATATAGCTTCTCTTTTTTTAGATTCTTTATCTTTTGTATAAACTGAAATAACAACATCTTTTGGCAAAGCAGATGTGTTAAAAACCATGCGATACTTTTCGCCAATAAACACAGGTACTTCTACTTCTAATTTTTGGTCTCTTTCTAAAAAGTTAATTTTAGAAAACTTCTGACTGTCGTATTTAAAAACATCGAGTTTCTTTTTGCAACTTTCGGTTAGTCCTTTTCTGTCGCAGTTATCCATCGCTTGAGGAGTAAATCCGTAACTGAAAATTAAACCTAACATCAAACTTGTATAAAACACTTTTTTCATAACTGTTTATTTTAAAATTGGTTTAATACTTAAACTCCTGAAATAAATTTAGCTCTTAATTCGTCAATCTTTTTAGTTAATTGTACTAATTCATCATCAGTAAAGCTCATTGCTTTATCTGAATCAGGATTATTGTTTTTCACAGAAGGTAAGCTATCGTAAATATCTTGAACTGATTTTAAATCAGTAATTAAACCATCAATAGCAGCATCTTTTTTCTCTACGGCTTTAAGGGCATTGATGATGCTTCCCAAAATATTCATTTGTTCGGCAAGTTTGTTATTTAATTTTTTATCTTTTCCTTTTTCATATACTTTTCCTCCTATGTACATACTTTCCGTCCACGCACCAGCAAATACAATAGAAGTAATTTGTTGTTTATCGTTTTCGTCAAGGTACATATCAGTAACCATTTGCAATTCGGCAATGATGTATGCTAATGAATCTTCGTTCTCTAAGTTTTTCTCAAAACGTTTTGAAAGGTTTGATTCGTAAAATACAGAGCCCATTTGTAAGTTATCGGCTAAGCCACGACATAGTTTCATATATCTCATCGCTTCCTGACTTTGTTTATTAAGGACACAATACGATAAATCGGCACTAAATACGCCAAGGTTTATCGACCTATTTATATTGCTGTTGAATTTAGACACATCTTTTACGCTGCTGGTCATCCCTTCTTTATACTTCATCCCCGATTTTTTGAAGATAGATGCAATTTGTAAAGGTGAAGGTAGGGAGTAAGATGTTTCAGGTACATCGGCAGTTGCAGATGTATCTTGTTTAACAACTTCTGTAGTTGCTTTATCTTCTTTAGGTGCTGTATTGTTGCCACACGATACAATAAGTAATGCTGAGGCAACTAATAAAGTTCCTTTTACTAACGATAATTTTTTGTTTGAAAACATATTTTTTTTTGTTTAATTAATGATTAAGAACAATTGTTTAAATTTTTTCAGTGGCTAAACTACAAAAAATAATTACACCACCACACAAGCAATTTAGAAATTTATGCTAATACTTATTAAGATGCGATTGTTTGTTATTTATAATTCCCAAAACTTTGCCTATAAATTTTGTTCCGATAAAAGGAGTGTTTGCCGATTTTGAATGAATGTATTTTTTTTCAAAAGTCCATTCCATTGTTGGGTTAAAGAGTGTAATGTTTGCTTTTTCGCCTTCTGCTATTTTTAGAAGTGGAAGCTTTAAAATGTTTCTTGGATTAACAGTTATTGAATCAATAATCTGTTCCAATTTTATTTTCCCTTTGTTAGAATTAATTAAACTAAAACAAGTTTCCAATCCAATCATTCCGTTTGAAGCGTTATCAAACTCTAAATTTTTTGATTCAATATCTTGTGGGCGGTGGTCGGAAGTGATGCAATCAATAGTGCCATCGACAATCCCTTTTCGTAACGCTTCTAAATCTGATTTTGTTCTTAAAGGCGGATTTAATTTATAATTGCTATCAAAGTTATTTAGTGCTGAATCATCTATCGCTATATTATATGCGTTAACTGATGCGGTAACTTTCAATCCTTTTGCTTTTGCTTGTCTGATTAATTCTACCGATTTACCAGTTGATATGTTAGAGATATGAATTGGTGCGTTGGTATATTCTGCTAAAAAGATATTTCTATTTACCATTACTTCCTCTGCAAGTGCAGGTATTCCTTTTAATCCGAGTTTGGTTGACGTTTCGCCTTCGTTTATTTGTCCGTCTTGCGATATTGATTTCTCGTCACAATGAGTGATAATTAATCCTCCGAAGTTTTGTGCATATAATAAAGCACGCATTAATAAACCAGCATTACCAACTGATTTTTTATCATCCGAAAAAGCAATTGCACCTGCTTGCTGCATATCATACATTTCAGAAATATCGTTTCCTTCTTGCCTGTATGATAAAGTGCCGATAGGATAAACATCAACAATTGAATCAGCGGTTTTATTCTTTATATATTGTACTTCAGATTTGGAATGAATAGGAGGGTTGGTAGATGAAACTACTGCTACGCCAGTAAAGCCACCTGCTGTAGCTGCCTCGATTCCGGTTTCTAAATCTTCTTTATGTTCGAAGCCAGGGTCGCAAAAATTTACTTGCATATCGAACCAACCAGTTGAAATATGAAGGTTATCCGCTTCTATTACTTTTACATTTTTTTCTGCATTAATTTTTGATTTGATGGAAACAATAATTCCATTTTCAATTAATACATCCATTGTTTTTCCATTGTGAGTGGAATTGGAGTCAATGATTGTGGCTGATTTTATAAGTAGGTTCATTGGTTTATTAGTTTATTTGTTCATTAGTCTAATACAAGATTTGTAAATTCGTATTTATTTGTAATTCGTAATTAACTTTTCATAAATCTCAATAACGCAACCTCTATTGCTAAAAATAACAGTGCTAAAATAATACAAAGTTTCCAAAGTTTTTTGCCTTGTTCTGTTTCGGTTAACGATTGTGTTAAACTTTGTGCATCAGTTTCAATCACATTTATATTTGATAAGTTTTTTGTAAGTAGTTGTTTTTTCAAATCATCGGCAGAAAAACAATTTAAGTCGGATTCCTTGCGATTGAAGTTAAAGGAAAGGCCTGTTACCAAATCTTTATCGGCATATAAATTATAATTGCCTGCTTCGGTAATTTGGTTGTGAGTATTGATTTCTGTTTTTGAATCTAGCGTTTTATGTTCAGGGATAATATCGAAATTATTGGTTGTTCCTTTTATGTGAAATACATTTTCGCCAGTTAATACGTTAGATGTTTCAATTGTTTGGTTGTTGCCGATGGTATAAAATAAAGGCGAAGTACTTTGAGAATACATTCCTATTTTATATAAAGTAGGGACAAAGATAGCGTGTTTCGCAAAGTTGGAAAACTTATCGCTTAAAGAAACCGCAGCAGTATAAAGTTTGCCTTTGCCTACATCATATTTACTTAAAAAGTTATCGCCATTTTGAAGTTTTAATAAATACTCTTCATTGCTTTGAGTTGTTTTTGAAATAATGTAATGCGAGTTCACTTTCGGCAAATCGAGGTTGGTGGCAGTAAATGTTTTTTTATCAAACACATCTTTATAAATCGGATTGTCAATATTTATTTTATCAATCTTTGTATCCACCGTATCTAATCGCTCGTAATAATTTGCTTTTGCTCCAACAAAAAACTCTTTGTACGAATTCAAATCAATATCTACACTTGGAAATACCAATACACTTCCGCCGTTATTCATAAACCGATTTAACTCCTGTGTCAAGCCAGATGAAATAGTTTTTAGTTCGTTTAGAATAATTAATTTATTTTGTGAAAGTGCAGAATAATCCAATTTATTCTCTGCATTATTTTTCATAATGAATAAAGAATCATTACCAAATAATTTATTCAGATAAGGACTTTCCGCATTTGTTCCCGAACTGTTAATACAAAGTACAGGTATATTCTTCGCTACTTCAAAACTGAAATAAAATTTATCATCAAACGTTACAGGATAATCATTCAACTCCACTCTGCAATTTTGAATGCCTGATTCTTTGGAAGCAAACGAAAGTATTACTTCTGTTTCCGCATCTTTATCAACCGTGAAACTTGCAGGAGTTTTCTGAATGTTATTAATAAATAGTTTTATGGAATTATTCTCAACTGCTTTATCAGATACATTTTTAATTTTTACGTGGAGTTTTTCTACCTGATTAAATTGCCTTACGGGAGTTTCGAACCAGCAGGTATCAATATAAACATTGTTTTTTTCGGCAGCAGTGAGAGGTACAAAATTAAAGTTGATGCTTGTATCGTTCTTTACTTGGTCGAGGTTTACAATGCTTTTCTGAAAATCAGAAATGATGAAAGATGTTTTTATTTTATTTGTTGATTGTTGCAACACATCCATTTGGCGCGAAATTATTTCGGAAACACTTCGGGTAGCAGGAGTGATTTTTACTTCGTCCAGTAGTTGAACAAACTCTTCTTTATTAACTAATCGCTGATGTTTGCCTTCAAAATCATTTGTCAGCAATTGAATTCTGTCGGTAGGTTTGTAAGCAGCCACAATTTCCAATGCTCGTTTTTTAGCATCGCCAAGCAAGGTTCCGTTTTTATTTACGGCATCCATACTGAAAGAATTATCTATAAAAATGCTGATGGTTTTATCGCCAACAGATACTTTCTTATTTTGAGACGGAATAAATGGTTGGGCAAATGCGGCGACAAGAAATATAAGTGCAAGTATTCTTGCAAATAGAACCAATAAGTTTTTAAGTTTCGACTTTGCCTGTGTTTCTTCTTTTACTTCTTTTAAAAACCGAACATTGCTGAAATAAACAGTTTTGAACTTTCTGAAATTAAATAAATGGATGATGATTGGGATGGCAATTGCCGAAAGTGCAAAAAGAAATGCGGGATAGGTGAAGTTCATTAAAGCACAAAAGTAATATTTTTATAATTAACAGCGTTGATATTTTGTTTTAAGCTACAATTTGCTTTTTGCAGGGTCTTGGCGAGTATCAAAAATATCCAAGATTAAAATACTTTGCTTTTTAACTTTATAAATGATTTTATAATGGCGGATAACCATTCTTCTATAATCTGGATTTATTTCGTCAACTTGATATTGTTCAACAAAACGAAGTGAGGAAACGGTTTTTAAAATATCTTTTCGGATTCGTTCAGCAGATTGGTTTGATAAATTAAAATAGTAGTTGAAAATATTTTCTAAGCTTTTGCTTGCCCTTTTACTCCAAAGAATAGTTATTTCTTTGTTTTCCATTTCGCAGATTTTTTTTCAAGTTCTTCTTGCGTAATAAAATCTCCCGATTCTATTTCCTTTTCTGCTTCTTTTAGGTTTTTATTGTAATCTTCCTTAGTTAGGGGTTTTCCATCTATTGTATAAGCCACAATTACCTCTTTATCGAGTATCTGATTTATTTTTTTTAATACAGATTCACTTTTAACGGTAAGGAGTTTTTGTACTAAATCGAGTTTTATAGTTTGAATATTCATTTTTGTTTATTTTGTTTCAACAAAAGTAACGGTTTTTCTTTTATAAAGATAATTTATAATTCCTACTGCTTCAATCCCCTAACACACATCAATCCTCCGAAGAAAATAAGAATGGCTGCTGCGGCAAATGATGCGCCAGGGAAATAAAATGGGTTGCCTGCTTTGGTGAAATAATAAAATAAATTTGTCATCAGCAGAGGAGACAAAATTGTGGAAACAGAGGTAAGTGCTGTCATCATTCCTTGCAATTCGCCTTGTTCGTTTGCGGCAACTCTGCTGGAAATGATGCCCTGAATAACGGGCGGAGCAATGCCTCCCAGACAATATACAAATGTAAAAGCATATAACATCCACGATTGATTAGCGAATGCAAATAGGGTTAATCCTGCGCAATAGAGCACCAAACCGATATATACAGCATTGTTAGCTCCGAACCATTCTTTGGCTTTACCTATCAAGCCGCCTTGCACTATGGCAACCATAACGCCTACAAATGCTAATGAATAACCAATTTCTTTATCGCTCCAGTGAAATAAAAATTTAGTATAAAAGGGCCACGTAGCCGGCATTACTTGTCCGGCGAGATAAAGCATAAACATTCCTACTATTAAAGTGCGGATGTGTTTACTTTTCTTCAACTGAATAAATGCTCCAAATGGGTTGGCACGTTTTATATCAAACGCTCTGCGGTTCTCTGGTTTTAACGATTCGGGCAAAATAAAATAACCGTACAACCAATTTAATAAAGATAAAATAGCGGCTGCAACAAATGGTGCACGTGTTCCAAAGCCGCTTAATAATCCTCCTAAAATAGGACCGATAATAAATCCGAAACCAAAAGCGGCTCCCATCATTCCAAAATTTTGTGCGCGTTTTTCAGGTGGCGATACATCAGCAATGTAAGCAAAACTGGTGGTGAAGCTTGCTCCGCAGATGCCGGCTATTATTCTTCCTATAAATAAAAGTGGCAATGTGTTGGCAAACGAAAGGAAAATATAGTCGCATCCTAAGCCAAAAAGAGAGAGTAGGAGCACAGGGCGTCTTCCAAATTTATCGGAAATACCGCCAAGTACGGGCGCGAAAACAAATTGCATTACGGCATACGTTGCCATCATATAGCCGCTGTAGGTGGTTGCCTGGTTCACTTCTACATTGCAAACTTCTTTTATCAGAGATGCAATTACAGGAAAAATAATTCCGATACCGATACAATCTATTAGTACGGTAATAAAAATAAAAATGATTGGGTTATGTGGTTTTTTCATAGGGCGCAAATATAATTTAATTTAGAAAGGTGGCAATTTGTGTGGCAAAATTGGTGATTCCTGCCATGTTCGAAGAGTTGTCTTCCGTGTTCAAAGAGTTGTTTTCCGTGTTCAAAGAGTTGTTTTCCGTGTTCAAAGAGTTGTTTTCCGTGTTCAAAGAGTTGTTTTCCATCTTCAACGAGTTGTTTTCCGTGTTCAAAGAGTTGTTTTCCATCTTCAACGAGTTGTTTTCCATTGAAAAAAGAGCCAAGCAGGAAGCTCAATTGGCTGATAATTAGTATATTGATACCAATAGCCCTCAAAAAAATCAAATACAGGTCAATTTCGTTCAAATTTTACTCCTTATATATAGGTGTATTTTTATTCTGATTAAAAGTAAGAAGGAATAGTTTTATATTTGTCCAAATTAAATAAAGAAACAAATGGCAATGACCGACGAAACAAAAAAGGAGATAGTTAAAAAACTATCTAAAGTGATGGAAAAATTTAGTCCGCCAATGGTTATTATTTCCAAAAGTGATAATGGTTTGGAAATGATAGGGAACAAAAAAGTGCTATATGGCAGTACCAAAAAGTTGGTACCAGGTATGTTTTTCTGTTCCATAAAACCGGGTAAAAATATGGTGAGTTTGCATTTCTTCCCAATGTATTTTAACGAAAAAACATATATGCCCCTTGCGCCAAATATGTTTAGATGCTTGAAAGGAAAAACGTGTTTCAATATCACTAAAGTGGAACAGATAGATGAAAAAGAATTGGAAGCGATGCTGAAAAAAGGCGTGGAAAGCTGGGTGAAGAGCGGGTATATGCAGTAACCGCCCTTTTACTCAATCAACTTAATAATATCATCATACACGGCATCATCACTTGGTCGCTTGGCATTAAAATCAACTATCTTGCCTTTTTTATCAATTAGCATATAACGAGGAATGGAATTAATTTGAAAATATTTTACAATCTCGCTGCCCCAATCTCCGGGCACTAACCCGTTTTTAAAATCTCCCAAGCCATTTTGTTCTATTGCTTTTTTCCAAATCTCTTCCGTTTTATCTATCGAGATGTAGAGAAATACAACATTTTTTAATTGTTTCGGGGTAAATTTTTTGTGCAACTCTTTCGAAAAAGGAAATTGCCCCCTGCACGGACCACACCAGCTTGCCCAAAAATCAACATACACCACTTTGCCTTTTAAATCTTCAAACGTAAAATACTTTCCGTCAGTTCCCAATATTTTCACACCTCCAGTCGCTTGGTCTGATGGAGTGGAGGAGGAGGCAGTTTTTTTATCTTCCACCACTTTCATTTTTATTTGTTTCTCACATTTGGTTTTTAAAAGTTTGGTGTATTCGCCACTCTTTTCGTTGTTGCCAAGTAGTTCGTATATATGCTTGGCAGTGTATGGCGACACATTTGTTACGTTTTCATTGAGGAAAGAAGCAATAAAATAAACATTTGGTTTGCCAATTAACGTTTGATTTGCAAACCCCATTTTCTTTTCCATCGAAATAGAATTATCAGTAAACTTATTAAACCCATTGAGTTTCGAGGTGTTGTAAATTACATAATAATAAAGAAACAAACGGTATTGTTCGCAGTTAAGCGCAGCATCATTATTGGCAAGTTCTGGAGTAATGCTCTCCAAAAGCACTGCCGGCAAAGGCGTAACGGTGAGTATTGAACTGCTTTGATTACCATTAATAATTGGAAACGCCTGCAATTGATAGAAGTAGTTGTACTTAATTGTGTTTTTTATATAATCCGTAAATGCGGGCGAAAACTTATCCTTGTCTTTATAATTAGCCAAAAACTCCGATTGTTTTTTGCGCTCGGCAAATAAATTATTTTCATACGGGTCAATAGGAGAAGTAAGGATGTGTTGTTTCATAGCATCTTTATCAAAATCATTTTTGAAAGTTTTATTAAACGCTTTGAGGAACTCATTCGAAATAGTTCCTTGTCCTTCAAAAGAAACTGCCTTATATAAAGAGTCGTAAGCAATAGTCAGTTTCAAATTATCATTCGGTTCCAACCAAATCCCCACCGATTGTTTATTATACATCAGCTCCGCCATCATTGCATTATCAACAGTAAATTTGAAAGCACACTCATTATCTTTCAACACCATTTTATAAAACGGCTCATATTCTTTAATATGATATTTATCAAGTCGAAGAAAACAGGAATCTTCGCTCGCCATACTAAAATGGCAATTGATAGTTACATTTTGCGCTTGCGCGAAGTAATTGGAGGAGGTAAAAAGTAGGAACAATAATTTTTTCATAAGATTTTATTTAATGAACCACAAACATAAGGATTTTTGCACAAATTCGATTTAATATTAAATCTATGCAACCAATTATATTTTTTTATCGTCCATATTAAAAAAGTTATTACTTTTGAGGGGTCAAAAAATTGACAACCTATTACTAAACCAACAATAATATATAATTAAGTAAATATGAAAAACAATACAAATTTGCGCTTTAAGAAGAGTAATAAAAGAATAGGGTTAATAGCCATTTTTGCATTACTCTTTTCATTTTCAATAAACGCACAGGTTTTCTGGACGGAGAATTTCAATAACGGGTGCGCAGGAGGAATAGGTTGTGGTGCGATAAACTCTTACGTAGGAGGAGTTAATGGACCTTGGACGTCTACTTTAGGACCTGGAAATACGGGAACTGACCCAAACACCTTCTATGTGAGTTGTAGGGAAAACGGTAACCCAGCCGGAGCTGGTGGCAGTGCTTGTGGTGCCGCTACCACTTGCGGTACAGCTTCTGCAACAAATTCTACATTACATATTGGTAACATTCCATCTTCTCCTTTAGCTGCACTTTTCTGCCCTGGTGGAGATTGTGGTGCAGCTTATGATGCAGGACTTGGTGTTGGTAATGTGGAAACTGATATTCGCGCACAATCACCTACTATAAATTGCACTGGGCACACAGGTATTACATTAGCATTTAACTACATATTAGCTGGGCAGCCAGGTACCGATTTTGTTACTGTAGATTATTCTACTAACAATGGAGCCACTTGGACTACATTAACTACCCCAGCATTAACAGCATTGTGTGGTTCACAAGGTTTATGGACGGCATTTTCAATTGCTTTGCCAGCCACTTGTGATAATAACCCACAAGTAAAAATTGGATTTCATTGGATAAATAATGATGATGGCGCAGGGTCAGACCCATCTTTCGCTGTTGATAATGTTACTTTATCAACATCGTCAGTAACTTCAATTACTACAGGAAATATAAATCCAACAACTATTTGTGCGTGCAGCACCGTTAATGTACCCTTTACAAGTTCAGGAACATTTAATGCAGGAAATATATATAAAGCAGAGTTATCAGATGCATTAGGAAGTTTCGGTGCTCCAGTGATTATTGGGGTATTAGCAAGTACAGCCAATGTGGGTACAATATCTTGTACTATACCTTGTAACACCCCTTCTGGTACTAATTATTTAATTAATGTAATTAGCTCAAATCCTGTAGTTACAGGTACTAACAATGGTGTTGCGCTTACTATTAATGCCGCAGATAATGCTTCGTTCTCATATTCATCTCCTACTTATTGTCAGAATGGAACCACCTCAGCCGTAATTACAGGGCTTGCAGGTGGGTCATTTACAGCAACCCCCGCTGGCTTATCAATAACAGCAAATGGAGCAACAGCTGGAGATATAAATTTAACAACAAGTACACTTGGCACTTATACGGTTACTTATACTACCAATGGTCCTTGCCCTGCTACATCCACAACTACGGTTACTATAACTGCAGCACCCAATGCAAGTTTTACTTACTCATCAGCAAACTATTGTGTTGGTGGGGCAAACCCTTCTCCAGTTTACACAACAGGTACAGCAGGAACATTTAGCTCTACAGCAGGTTTAGTATTTGTAAGCACAGGAACAGGGCAGATAGATTTAACGGCAAGTACTCCAGGAACATATACAGTAACTAACACTATAGCAGCCGCAGGTGGTTGCCCTGCTTCAACAGCAACTTTTACTGTAACTATCAACCCTGTCCAAAGTTCTGCATTTACGTATGCAAGCAGTACTTTTTGCTCATCAGGAGTTAACCCATCACCAACAATATCAGGTGTTGCTGGTGGTAACTTTACTGCAACTCCTATAGGTTTGACATTTTCTAGTGCATTAACAGGGCAAATATTTTTAGCTGGAAGTATATTAGGAACTTATACAGTAACTTACACTTCACCTAATCCTTGTAGCACTACTTCTACTTTTGTTGTTACCATTACAAACGCACCAAATGCAAACTTTAGTTATGCTGGCTCACCTTATTGCCAATTTGGTGCTAACCCGTTGCCCACATTTGCAGCAGGTGCAAGTGCAGGAACATTTTCATCTACCCCAGGATTAATATTTGTTAGCACTTCCACTGGAGAAATAGATTTAACATTGAGTTTGCCAGGAACCTACACGGTTACAAACACAATATCAGCATCCGGCAGCTGTCCGGCATCATCAGCAACAGCAACTATTACTATTAATGCTTCCAATTCTGCTTCTTTTAGTTATATTGGTTCTCCATATTGTCAAAGCGGTTTAAACCCATCTCCAACTTATAGTGGAGGAGGAGTAGCTGGTAATTTCACTTCTACGGCAGGTTTAAACATTGTTGCTGCAACTGGCGCAGTTAATTTATCTTTAAGTACTCCTGGAACATATACGGTAACTAATACAGTTCCGGGTGTGGGTGCTTGTCCACCAACTGTGGCAACAGCAACTATAACAATAGCCACCTCGCTTTCAGCAACATTCAATTATACACCAGCTTCTTATTGTTCAAATGCAGGAACAGCAACTGTAACATATACAGGTACAGGAACAGCAGGTAATTTTACAGCTACTCCAGCTGGATTAACGCTTAATGCCGCAACCGGTGCTGTAACATTAGGCACAAGTACCGCAGGGACATATACTGTTACTAATACTATTGCCGCTTCAGGTTCGTGCCCTGCAACAAGTGCAACATCAACAATAACAATAACACAAGCAGCAGTTGCAACATTCAGTTATACTGGTTCACCATATTGTCAATCGGGTACAAACGCTTCACCAACGTTTAGTGGTGGTGGTGTAGCAGGTACGTTTACTGCCCCTGCAGGATTAACTATTAATGCAGCTAATGGATTAATTACACTATCTACAAGTACTCCGGGAACATATACGGTAACTAATACAATAGCAGCAAGTGGAGGTTGTCCTCAAATAGTTGCTACATCATCAGTTACAATTGTAACCTCTCCAACAGCTACTTTTGGTTATAACCCAACTACTTTTTGTACTAGTGCAGCCAATCCTTCTCCTGTAATGGGTGCTGGTGCAACTATTGGAACATTTACAGCAACTCCTGCGGGTTTAACTATTAATGCTGCAACAGGAGTAATAACATTATCAACAAGCACTCCAGGAACATACACAGTAACTAATACAGTGGCAGCAGTAGGTGGTTGTCCTGCTGCTACAGCTACTGCAACAATTACTATAAGCGCATCACCAAACGTAACGGTTACTTCAATTACATTGTGTACAGGCAGTACAGGCATAATAACAGCGAGTGGTGCTACAAGCTACACTTGGTCGGCAGGGGCAACAGCTGGTGCTGGAGGTACGGCAACTGTTAATCCAGTTGCTACTACTACATATACAGTAACTGGCACAACCGGAACTTGTACAGGTACGGCAGTTTCAACAGTAACGGTACAAATATGTAATCCTCCTGTTGCAAATTTCTATGCTAATCCGCTAGTTAGTTGTTATACTGGCAGTCAGGTATGCGTAACTTATACCGATTCAAGTACAAATAACCCTACTTCTTGGCAATGGAGTTTTCCAGGTGGAACTCCAAATTCATCCACTTCACAATTTCCAGGACCTATTTGTTATAATGCAATTGGACAGTACACTTCTCTGTTAATTGTTACAAATGCTACAGGAACCGATACCTTACTAAGAACAAATTATGTAAGTTTAGTAGCACCTATACAGCCTGCTATAACCGGAAATACAAATGTGAATTCTTGTGAGTCGACCGAACTAACTGCTGTGCCTGCTGGTACTGCATATTTTTGGGGACCAGGCGGAGATTGTAATACGTGCCAAACCTTTACCATCGCACCTCCAACTACAACGCAAGTCTGGTTAAATTATACTGATATAAATGGATGTAACGCAACCGATACTACTACAGTTACA